>JAFZRD010000102.1 GCA_017620055.1 Lachnospiraceae bacterium | reverse complement strand
GCCTTCTTCATCGCCTTGGTCTGCGCATCACCCCCGACACGGGATACAGACAGTCCGACGTTTATGGCGGGCCTTTGTCCGAGTCGGAACAGTCCTCCCGACAGGAAAATCTGACCGTCCGTTATGGATATGACGTTTGTAGGTA
The DNA here is from genome assembly GCA_017620055.1 of Lachnospiraceae bacterium. The sequence goes on along the minus strand of JAFZRD010000102.1, from coordinate 4,270 downwards.
TATAAGCAGATACATCTTCTTCCTGCGTCTCAATAACGGGAAGCGCAGTCAGACTGCCTCCTCCCTTTTCGTCCGAAAGACGGGCCGCGCGCTCTAATAGTCTCGAATGAAGATAGAATACATCTCCGGGGTATGCTTCACGTCCCGGTGCACGTTCAAGAAGCAGACTGATCGAACGGTAAGCGATGGCATGTTTGGTCAGATCGTCGTATACGATCAGAACATCCCTGCCCTTTTCCATGAAATACTCGCCCATGGCACATCCGGCATAGGGTGCTATGTACTGGAGCGGCGCCGAATCGGCGGCCGATGCGACAACGACCGTTGTATATTCCATGGCTCCGTTTTTCTTCAGGGTATCAACAAGACGTGCCACCGTACTCGTCTTCTGTCCGATGGCAACATATATGCACAGAACGTCCTTGCCCTTCTGGTTGAGGATCGTGTCCGTAATGATCGTACTCTTTCCCGTCTGACGGTCCCCGATGATGAGCTCACGCTGGCCTCTTCCTATCGGGAACATCGAATCTATCGCAAGGATACCCGTCTCGAGAGGCGCATTGACACTCTGTCTGTCAATGACCGCAGGCGCGTCATTTTCAACGGGTCTGTAATCGTCCGCTATTATCTCTCCGAGATCATCGATCGGAACTCCTAGGGGGTCCGTCACTCTCCCGAGGAACCCTTCACCGACAGGTACTCCGGCGACTCTGCCGGTACGCTTAACGGTGCTTCCTTCGCTGACTTCCTCTTCGGTATCGAACAGGATACATGCGATCTCGTCATAGCGAAGATCAAGTGCCATACCGCGCACTCCGCCCGAAAACAGGAGTATCTCACCGTATGTCGTATCCGACAGTCCCTTTACCGTCGCGATGCCGTCGCCCACACTCGTGACCGTCCCTATCTCGTTCACCATCACGGTGGGCGTCCAGTGTGTCAGTGTATCCTTGATGAGCGGGATGATATCGGACCTCTCATCCTTGAGTGCAAGAAGTGCATCCTGAAGCTGCCTGAGTCTTCCGAGCTTGTTCCAGTCGTATACATCCGTTCCGACGACAAGTCTGAATCCTCCGGTGATCTCCGGACTCTTCTTCCACCCTATAGCTATCGGCTCATTGTACTTTTTCTGCAGAAAATCAGACAGCCTGCCCAGATCTTTGTCGGCAGGCTTATCACTGCTGTACAGTACGGCTGTCCTTTTCTCATCCATCGGCATTACCTTTGCGTGACTCAACGCTTTCGAAGAAGGAGTCAAAATCATCCGTCAGGCTGTCCTGCTCCATGCATACCTTCTCGGCAGCCTTTGATACGTAATCGGCTATCTCCAACTGTGCTCTTGCAATAAGGCGGTCATGTTCCTTCTGCGCCTTATCCCTTGCATCATTTACGATCTCATCAGCCTTCGCATGCGCATCGGAAATGATCTTCTCACGGGCGGATTCCGCCTGTGCGCTGATCTCGGCGCGCTTGACGGCAGTCTCCTTCTCGGCCTCTACGAGCCTGTTCTCATATTCCGCCTTCAGCTCGTTTGCCTTATCGAGAGCGTCCTTTGTATCCTCTTCCCTCTTACGGTACTCCTCCTCGCGCTTTTCCATGAAATCATGGACCGGCTTGTACAAAAGAACATAAAGGATACCGAACAAAAGGACGAGATTGAACAGATGCAGCAGTATCTGCTGCGGATCAATGTTAAGAGGCATAGTTAATCCCTTCCTTCGATCACAGAACGAATATGATCAGTATCGCAACGATCAGCGCATAAATGATGGCCGTCTCCACGAACACGAGTCCGAGCATCATCGCTGTCCTTATCTTACCTTCCGCCTCCGGCTGTCTTGCGATGCTCTCGACCGTCTTCCAGATGACCAGACCCATCGAAAGAGCTCCGGCTGCCGCAACTACCGCGATAGCAATGCCCGCTGCCCATGCCTTGGAATTCGTCATCGATGCTTCATCCGACACTGTTTCATACTCCACCTCATCGGATGCGGCTGCGGATACGGTGGCCGGCCTCGCGAATGCACCCATCACAAGTACGAGCATCAGAACCGCTGCGATCTTGATTAAAAACCTGTTCATTTATTCTTCCTCCTTGCTTGATTCACTTACTTCCCCATAGAAGAGTGCCGTCAGCATCGTCAGCACGTATGCCTGAATGAGCGCATGCAGCATCGTGAACATGACAGCGACAAACACGGGTATGATAAAGCTTGTCGTTATATAGTAATACACAAGTTCGGTTACGAGCGCTCCGGAAAGGAGTGCACCGAACAGTCGGAAACTCATTGATATCGGGAGCGAGAAATCTTTAAGAGTGCCAAGCGCACCTTTGATCCTGTTTCCCGCAATGCCGCCCGACAGGATGACACAGTATGAAAATACACCCATTGAGATCGCGCCGTTGATATCGGCAAGAGGAGCAGGGAGCGCTATCGCACCGCCCGACAGAGTCGGAGCCATGATGCCGAGAAGTTCGAACATCGTACCGACAAATATGTATGTTCCCGCAGTGAACACATATGCTCCGAGAAATTTGTGCCTGTGGGGGCTGTTTGAAGTCGCAAGGTTGTCAAATATACCGACCGCCTGTTCAAGAAGAAGCTGGAACCTTCCGGGCTGTCTGGTAAACTTCGGTATCACGAATATCCTGACGATAAGCGAGAATACGAATACGATCGCGGTCACGGTAAATGCAGAAATAACCGCAGGGTTAACGGCCATGATGCCAAGGAAACTGATCTTGGCATATTCATGAAGCACCGCATCCTTCATGACCATCTTGATCGGCTCTTCCTCCTTCCCGCCGCCCGTAAGTATAATAAGAACGAGCAGCACGGCAAGGATACATCCGGTCACTATGATAAATCGGTTTCTTTTCTTCCTGTCCATAGCACTTCGCTCAGACGTTGATCTGAGCCTCCACCCCGAGTAATTCTTTGTTCTTTGCAAGAACCGGATCCACGAATCCGGTAAGGTATCTGTCAACCTGATCCGCACTTCTTCCGGTATAATCGGAAGGTACCATGTATCCGTTAAGCTCTTCGAGCGTTAAGTCAAAATCATCCGAAGCGGCGATGAGTTCAAGAAGATCATTGTCGGCGCCGTCCTGTTTTATGTGCTTTCCCGCCTCCATCGAAAGCTTCCTTATCGATTCGTGGAGTTCCTGACGGTTTCCGCCGGCCTTTACGGCATCCATCATGATATTCTCGGTCGCCATGAACGGAAGCTCACTCCGAAGATGCCTGTCAACGACTTTCTTATTGACGACAAGACCGTTCGTGACATTTATGCAAAGATCCAGTATACCGTCAAGAGCGAGGAATCCTTCCGCAACGGACAGGCGCTTATTGGCCGAATCGTCAAGCGTACGCTCGAACCACTGCGTCGCCGATGTGATCGCAGGATTCAGTGCGTCGATCATGACGTATCTTGAAAGGGAAGCGATCCTCTCACTTCTCATCGGATTTCGCTTATATGCCATCGCGGATGAACCGATCTGATTCTTCTCAAAAGGCTCTTCGACTTCCTTCAGATGCTGAAGCAGTCTTATATCATTCGACATCTTGTGCGCACTCGCCGCGATACCGGCAAGAACATTTAACACTCTTGTATCGACTTTCCTCGAATATGTCTGGCCGCTTACGGGATAGCACTCGGAAAAACCCATCTTGGATGCTATCATGTCATCTAGCCTGTCAAGTTTTTCCTTATCGTTTTCAAACAGTTCCTTGAACGATGCCTGGGTCCCCGTTGTTCCTTTACACCCGAGGAGCTTGAGAGATCCGGTGACATACTCGATATCCTCAAGATCGATCATGAACTCATTGATCCAGAGTGTGGCACGCTTACCGACCGTTGTCGGCTGCGCCGGCTGGAAATGCGTGAACGCAAGTGTCGGCTCGTCTTTGTATTCCCTGGCAAATCCCGCGAGGATGGCGATGACGTTTATCAGTTTCTTCCTGATAAGTTCGAGTCCCTCTCTCATTATGATGATGTCGGTATTGTCACCGACATAATTATAATGCGCGAAGGTCTCGATCTTGTTAAGAAGAAGCTTGTTAACGTGATCAGCGTGCTCGCGGATTTTGCGGATAAATACAAGAATGAGCCGACGCTTGCGTTTACGCATTTCCAGCCGGCACAGCCGACTACCGTCGGAAAAAGGGCAACGCTTTGGATCAATGAGTTCATGATCGATCTTGAGGATCTTGAGTATGTAAGAAATTCATTAAAGCTTCTCGGATGCAAAGGTACGACCGGTACACAG
>JAFZRD010000101.1 GCA_017620055.1 Lachnospiraceae bacterium | reverse complement strand
TATACATGTAGCGCTGCTTCTTGAAGATTGTATACAAGAAAACGACAGTAATGTTCAATTAAAAGAACACGAGTTATTTTATCTCTCAAAACATACGATAAATCAACTCGGAAGGATGGCAGACGAACGGCATGTTGTTATACGGGATCCGTACAGAGCTGATAAATGCGGGATAAGTAACACGTGCAATTCAAAAGACGATTTTGTATACACGAAGCCGAAAAACGGTCAAAAATTAAATAACACCCACGAAAAAGCAGCCGTTCATGTGCTCGCGGGCCGGGATCCGTCGGAAGAGACCGGAATGGTCCTGGGCTGCGTGGAGGATCTTGTCAGGGAAAAAGGATACAGGTACAGGGATATAGCGATACTGACCGGGGACATGGAATGCTACCGTCATACGATAGAGAGACAGTTCAAACGGCATGACATTCCGTTTTTTACGGACAGGACCGAACCCATACTTCTGAACCCGTTTATCGAGTATATCCGTGCGTTTATAGATATCATTTCCGATAATTACAGCATAAGCGCGGTTTTCCGATTCCTCAAATCAGGCCTGACGGATATGTCCGATGAGGAGATCAACACCCTGGAGAACTACTGCATTGCAACAGGAACAAAGGGACACGCGAAGTGGCACAAAAGATTTGATGAACATACAAAAACGGTTGGAGCTGATGAACTTCTCGGCATAAATGATACGAGAGAGTGTTTTATCGGTAAATGTGATCTTTTTACAAAAGAGCTCGATCCGAAGATGAACGCATCTTCGCGCTTTACAGTCAGGCAGTTTTGCACCGCACTGTATCTTCTTGCGAAATCCGACGGTATAGAAGATAAGCTGAAGGCGGAGGCGCAGGGATTTGAAGAGAGCGGAAACAGAAAGCTTTCGGCTGAATACGGCAGGATATACGTTCAGATCATGGACATTCTCGATGAACTGTGCACGCTTATACCGGAAGAGCTAACGGATATTAGAGGATTCGGTGATCTTTTGGATTCGGGTCTGTCTGCCATCAGGATCGGAATGATCCCGACCGGAATGGATTATGTTCAGATAGGAGACCTTACAAGGAGCCGTTTTGACAATATAAAGGCGCTGTTCATAGTTGGGGCGAATGACGGCGTAATCCCGAACACATCATCCGGCGGTGGGATAATCAACGACAATGAGCGCGAATTTATGCAAAAGCTCGACGAGAGCCTGATACTTGCTCCGTCGGCGCGTGAAGACATTTATACCCAGCAGTTGTACATCTATATGGCCGAGAGCAAACCGACAGAGCATCTGTATTTGTCATATTCATGCACATCCGCGAACGGGAGATCGCTGCTCCCGTCGTATATAGTAAAGAAAGCCCTGAGCGAGAATCCCGGGGAAAGGATTGAGCGAAGAGTTGCACTCCCTGTGTATTATCATGACGAGGAGGAGGCATTTGAGGCCCTTTCCGACATGCTTTATTCCACTTTAACGGGGCAGACAGACCGCGAAACCGCTTTTCGGACAAAAGGTCTTCTCAGGTATTTCCTGACTTTGGCCGGTTACAGGCCAAGACTCCTTAACATGATCAGAAAAGAGATACTCGCTGAAGCGAACGGCACGGAGGATACGATAGGAGCCGCTCTGGCACATGCGATATACGGAAAAAGGCTCATTGCCAGCATTACAAGGCTTGAATCGTACGCAAACTGCGCATACAGGTTCTTCCTTGAGTACGGTCTGTCGCTTCGCGAGAGGGAAGTCTTCTCTTTTGAGGCACGCGACATCGGTACTATATTTCATGATTCGATGAAGGAATACTCTCTGATGATGAGTGAGAGTGGAAAGAACTGGTCGACTCTTCCCGATGACGAGCGGGACTCCCTTATGGACGAGGCTGTTTCAAGGGTAATAGAGCGATACAGGGACACAAAGCTTGCCACATCGGCAAGATATGCATATATGGAACACCGGATCCGAAGGATAATGCGTAAGAGCGCGGATATTGTAAGCTCACAGATCCGGCACGGTGATTTTACACCCAGATACTTTGAGGTGGATTTTGACAGCATGGACAGCACAAAAGCCCTTTCCGTGAAGTTGTCGGATGACGAGATGATCAGGCTTCGCGGCAGGATCGACCGGGTTGATACGTGTGAAAAGGATGACGGGATATATGTAAGAGTGATCGATTACAAATCTTCGCATCATGAGATGGATCTGGCGGCGGTTTATGAAGGAAGACAGTTGCAGCTTCTCGTGTACTTAAATGCCGTAATGGAAAGCGAGAAGAGCGCCGGAAAGAACGTGATACCCGCAGGTGTTCTGTATTACCGGATGGACGATCCGATGATAGAAACGAAAAAAGAGCTCACAGGAGATGAGATACACAGGCTCATAATGCAGAAACTCCGGTTAAACGGTCTTGTTAACAACGATCCTGATGTTCTGAGGATGATGGACCGTGATCTTGCGGACGGATCGGACGTTCTTCCTGTATCGATCGGCTCAAAAGGTGAGATCAAAAGTACAAAACAGACGATATCGGAGAAGGATTTTGATATTCTGTCGGAATATGTCACAAAGCGGATCGGCGAAATGGGATGCGAGATACTTGCCGGTAACATCGCAATACCTGTGCCTGACGGCAAAAAACGCTTTACGGAGCCCGACTGTGCATACTGTCCGTTCGGTGCAATATGTCAGAACCGCAGGAGAACGGCAGAGACCGCATATGATGGTGAGGTGAGCGAAACGGATGAAGGCGCGGGGAAGGTCAGAATGAAGAACGAGGACTGGATCGCTCGCATGAGAGGTGGAAATGAACAGGTTCACGGATGAACAACAACTGGCAATAGATGTAAGGGACACCGATGTTCTCGTTTCCGCGGCAGCCGGGAGCGGTAAGACAAGTGTGCTTGTGGAACGCATCATCGGCAGGATCACAAGTGCCGAAGATGCGGTCGATGTTGACCGTCTGCTCGTCATGACGTTCACTAACGCCGCGGCCGCGGAAATGCGTGACAGGATAAGAGCAGCCATCGATGAAAAGATAGATGAACTCAGGAAAGATCCCGATTCGGATGTAAATGTCCTGTCGGATCTCGAGAGGCAGGCGATACTTGTTCACAACGCGATGATCACGACGATTCACGGATTCTGCAAGAGTGTCATATCGGATCACTTCGAAGAACTGTCGATAGATCCGAACTTCAGAGTTGCCGATGAGAACGAATGTCTCCTGATGATGCAGGATGCGCTCGATAAGTGTATGGAGGATGCGTACGAAAAGGCAGATCCCGCCTTTTTAAGGGCGGCGGAGTGCTTCTCCGGAGCAAAGAGCGATAAGATGACAGCGGACCTTGTGATCCCGATATACAGGTTCATAACGGCCAATCCCGATCCCGAAAAGTTTGTAAGAGAATGCTGCGGAAGCTACAACTACGGGTCGCTCGAAGAGTTTGCTGCCTCTCCGTTCATGAAAAACTTCATGCATATCCTTGCAGGGGAACTGGAAAGGCTGGAACAAAAGGCACAAAAAGCAGTCAAACTTATCGATGAATTCGATGATCTCGAGCCTTACCGTGCGGCTGTCAGTGCCTATGAAGCCGCGTTGACCGGGATAAGAGAAGAGGCATTATCCGAAGACCCCGGCACTTATAACACGATAAGAAATCTGCTTGCCGGTATAAGTGCTCCGGCCTTCGGAAGAATAAGCGACAAAAATCTTGATGATGAGAGCATCGCGGCAAAGAATGAGGTCAAAAAACTCAGGGACGATGTCAAGTCCGGTATCGCCACCCTTGCGGATATACTGTGCTTTGATCTTGAAACGGCCTTTACGCACATATTGCAGACCGGAGAAGTACTCGGCGCTCTTGCCGATCTTGTGCTTGAATTCGGCCGGACATATGACGACATCAAGCGTGACAGTAACGTCATCGATTTTAACGATATGGAGCATATGGCTATAAAGATCCTTGAAAACAGCGAGATCGCGGCTCTCTACCGCGAGCATTTCGAGGAGATATACGTTGACGAGTACCAGGACAGCAACACTACACAGGAGATGCTCGTACGTCTCATCATGAGAAGTGATCCCGGAAACGTGTTCCAGGTCGGTGATGTTAAACAGAGCATATACAGGTTCAGACAGGCGCGTCCCGACATTTTCCTGGATAAATACAACACCTACGATGACACCCCCGGATCAGGCGGTCGCAGAATACTCTTAAATGACAATTTCCGTTCGAGACGTCAGGTCGTGGATGCCGTAAATGAGGTGTTTTCAAAGATAATGAAGCGCGATCTCGGAGGGATAGAATACGACAACGATGCGGCGCTAAAGTTCGGAGCCACATGTTACAAAGACGATATATCGCGTGAAGATGACATTTACAGGACGGAGCTTGTCATCGGGATCAGGGACGAGCTGTCCGCCGAGGAATTCGAGGCAAATGTCATAGCCGGGCGCATATCATCCATGATCGCTTCGGGATATATGATATTCGATAAGGCAAAGAAGACCGTAAGGCCCGTATCTTACGGCGACTTCACCATACTCGTGCGTTCCGTGAAGAAGTTCGAACCCGTATTCAGAAAAGTGTTTGCCGCCTGCGGCATTCCGCTTGCCGTTACCGGGCGCGAGGGATATTTCGGAACGAAAGAGATCAAGACCGTACTTGATTTCCTCTCGGCCGTTGACAACAGTCTGTGCGATATACCGCTTGCAACCGTGGCAAGATCCCCTGTCGGGGGATTTTCGGACGCGGACCTTGCCGCGCTTACGGCCGCGTCCGGATCGAAAAAGTGCCTGTACGAGAGGATCAGGGATGCGGAAGGTGTTTCGGAAGAACTCCGCAGAAAATGCGATGACCTTCTCGAATTGTTGAGAAGATATAAAGTTATGTCAACCTATATGCCGGTCCATGCCCTGATATCCGATTTTATCGACAACGAATACGGTGACTATGTCAGATGTATGAGCAATCCCGCGCAGCGCATGGCTAACCTGTCCATGCTCCTTAGTAAGGCCGAGGATTACGGCAGGACGAGTTTTAAGGGGCTGTATCAGTTTGTAAGGTATATGGATCAGATCCGCAGATATGAGATAGACGACGGGGAGGCCGGGATCGTCGGAGAGAACGATGACGTTGTCAGACTCATGACAATGCATGCGAGCAAAGGACTGGAGTTCCCGGTATGCTTCCTGACCGGCCTTGAAAAGCGCAGGAACACGCGGGATGAGTCGGGAAAGCTCATATGGAGCATAACGTCCGGATTCGGATGCGATCATACGGACCCCGAAAAGCGTGTCGTTGTACCGACGCTTCCGAAGATGATCGTCGGTCTCGAGAACAGGCGTGAGAGCATAGCAGAAGAGATGCGTGTTCTCTATGTGGCTATGACCAGAGCAAGAGAGAAGCTCATCATGGTCGCTTGTGACAAGGAGGACGGATTTGAGGCGCCCTCTAAGTCACCCGAGGAGTGTTTGTCGTATCTTGATATGTTAAAAGCCGCCCGCAACGAAGACGGTGTATTTGAGAACATTGATATCTCATACGTAAATGAAGCGAATCTTGTCATATCAAGATTTGAGGACAGACTGGACAGGGAAGAGGCGACCGACGAGTTATTAAAGATCGTAAGATCCTGCGATAAAGAAGACGCTATCGTCAGGGAGGAGATCCCGGAGTATCTGTCCAGAGTCGGCTTTACCTACCCCCACCCTCTTAATCCGGATCTTGTCGCAAAACTGTCCGTCTCGCAGCTTAAGCACAAGGCGATCGAAGAGGCGATCGCGCGCGGCGAGGAGCTCGTCCCCGAAGGCAGGCAGCTGTTTGATGAAACAGAGCCAGAGACATACATTCCGAAGTTCATGAGGAAGGAAGGCGAGACTGCGACCGGAGGAACCTTCTACGGTACCGCATTCCACCGTATCATGGAACTGTGGGAGTATCCCAAAGACCTGGATATCGTCACGGCAGAGGATGTTGACCGGTTTGCGCAGGCGATGCTTGAGGCACGCCGAATGGAAAGGGAGCAGGTCGATGCGATAAGACCCGATGATGTCGCATTCTTCCTAAACAGCGAACTTGCGGCAAGGATGAAAGCGGCAAAATCGTCCGGAAGGCTCTTCAGGGAGCAGCCGTTCGTGATAGGCGTACCCGAGGGCGGCGAGACCGTTCTCGTCCAGGGTATCATCGATGCGTACTTTACGGAGGATGACGGGATAACCGTCGTCGATTACAAGACCGACCGTGTGACCGGCGAGGAAATGCTGATAAAACGGTACAGAACCCAGCTTGAATACTACGGGACGGCCCTGTCACAGATAACGGGCAGGCCCGTCAGATCACTGGTCATATATTCTACTCATCTTCGGAGCGCCATTTGCGTATCTTCTCAAGCTTCTCTTTGACCGCGGCCTCTTCACCCTGCACACCGGGCTCGTAATACCTGCGGTCTTTCAGCGTATCGGGAAGACACTGCATTTTGGTTATCTTCTCTTCGGTGTCATGCGCATATATGTATCCCTTGCCGTATCCCGCATCTTTCATAAGTCCGTCACGGCATTTCTGATATGGAGAGGCACCGGTTCCGCGGGCGACTCGCTTATGTCTCTTGCGGCCTCGTTACACGCCACCTCAAGGGCATTCGATTTGGGAGCCATGGACAGGTACACTGCGGCATGCGCTAGATGGACGTTGCACTCGGGAAGCCCGAGAAAATGACATGCCTGATATGCGTTCACCGCCACGGAAAGCGCGTTCGAATCGGCCATTCCCACATCCTCGCTCGCAAATCTGACCATTCTTCTTGCTATGTACAGAGGATCCTCACCGCCATCGATCATACGGCACATCCAGTACACCGCGGCATCGGGATCGGAATTGCGCATCGATTTGTGAAGCGCGGAGATGAGATTGTAATGCTCCTCGCCGTTTCTGTCATACAACAGGGATCTGCGGTCCATGCACTGCGCGATCGTCTCGACGGTCACGGTTATGACACCGTCGGAGTCGAGAGTTCCGTTGTTAACAGCCATCTCGAGCGTATTGAGAGCAGTCCTTGCATCCCCGTTTGAGAAAGCGGCTATCGAGCGGAGTTCGTCGTCGGTTATTGCGATCTTCGAGTTGCCGAGCCCTTTCTCGGATGTGAGAGCGGTTTTGAGGAGTTTATACAGATCGTCTTCCGTGAGCGCCTTTAAAATGAACACCTTACAGCGCGACAGAAGAGCGGAATTGATCTCGAACGAAGGATTCTCGGTCGTGGCGCCGACAAGAACGATACTGCCCTTTTCGACATAAGGCAGGAACGCATCCTGCTGGGCTTTGTTGAAACGGTGTATCTCGTCGGTAAACAGGAGAGTTTTGATGCCGAGTCTTCTGTTGTCCTCGGCTTCTTTCATGACCTCCTTGACTTCCTTGATCCCGCTCGTGACCGCGGAAAATTCCACAAAATGGGCATTCGTATGGCTCGCGATTATCCTTGCGAGTGTAGTCTTGCCCACTCCGGGAGGTCCCCAGAAGATCATCGAGGATATCTGGTCCTTCTCTATCAGCTGCCGAAGCAGCATTCCCGGGCCGACAAGATGCTGCTGGCCCACATATTCGTCAAGTGTTTCCGGACGCAGCCTGCTCGCAAGCGGTGACTTGGTGAACAGGGACGGTGAGTCCGTAAATAGGTTCATCTGTTCCATATTTATTCGTCAGTATTAAATGAATTGGCCGGCAAAGCGCATGAAGCCCTCCAGCCCTTCGGGTGTCTGTTTGTAGACGCCGGCGTTTTCGAGTACATGCGAGAATACCGTTCCGACTTCGCATCGGAGGAATTCCCCGACGGCTCCGTTATCTGCCTGATCTTTTGTGCGAAGATCGCCGATACCGTCAGTCAGTATCCCGCGAAGCCATTCTTCGTGAACCCGCAGGTGCTCATCGGCGTTAGCCTTTTCGCATATATCCCGGACAGCTTCGCCGTCATCGGAAAATCCCTTAAGAGCTGCTTTGACTATCCCCTCGATATCGGCAAGCTCACCTTTAAGCCTTGCCGGAAGTATCGCCATTCCCATGACTTCGATGAGTCCGATGTTCTCTTTCTTGATATGGTGGTACTCGCTGTGCGGATGATACACACCGAGAGGATGTTCTTCGGTCGTGATGTTGTTCCGGAGCACCAGATCCATCTCATAAAGGCCGTCCCTCATCCTGGCGATCGGAGTGATCGTGTTGTGGGGAACCTTTTTGCCGTCCTCATAAGTATACGCAAATATGAACGATCCTTCATCGGAATACTCTCTCCACTTCGCGAGTATATCGGTACAGGCCCTTACAAGGAGAGCCATGTTCTTCGTGCGCAGTCTTATCGTTGAAAGAGGCCAGTTTATAAGTCCCGCCTGTATGCCTTCGTAGTCCTTCAGTCTGAACTCCTTCGTATATCCGGCTCTTACCATCGGGAATTCATAGCATCCGCCCTGGAAGTGGTCGTGTGTAAGTATTGATCCGCCGACTATCGGCAGATCCGCGTTGGATCCGATCGTATAATGCGGGAAAGCCTGAATGAAGTCGAGGAGTTTTGCAAAAGCGTCCTCGTCGATCTTCATCGGAGTGTGCTTCTCATTGAACACGATACAGTGTTCGTTGTAGTAAACATAGGGGCTGTACTGCAGATAATACGGTTCGCCGCACAGCTTGATCGGTATGATCCTGTGGTTCTGTCTTGCCGGGTGCGTAAGAGTTCCGGCATAGCCTTCATTCTCACGGCACAGAAGACATAGGGGATATCCGGACTTGGGAGCAGAGAGAGCATTTGCTATATCCCGTGGGTCTTTCTCGGGTTTGGACAGATTGATCGTGATATCAAGCGTACCGTATGAAGTGGGCGATTCCCATTTGATGTCCTTGGCTATGCGGTCGCTTCTGATGTAATTGGTAGCGATCGAGAAAGAGTAGTACCAGTCGGTAGCCTCTTTCGGGGATCTTTTATATCGCTCGGTAAAGCCTGCCCTCACTGCAGAAGGCGCCGGCGTGACAAGTCCCATGATCTTTGTGTCAAACAGATCGCGTGATGCGATTGAGTCACTCTTTAAGATTCCTCTATCGAGCGCTGTTTGCATCATATCTTCGAGTATGAGATTAAGGGGACGCTCTTCGGGCTTTGTATCGGAAGGCTCGAAAGCCGTCTCCTCAAACAACTCAAGAAGCCTGTTCCTGCACAGGATCAGATCGTCCTCGCATACAAGGCCGTTGTTCTTTGCGTAAATGACCAGTTCATTTATAAGGTCAGATATACTGCTCTCGCTCATTATCAGTCTCCTTTTGTTGTCAGATCAGGCGGATGCAGCCGTATTTTCTTATCGTGTATTTTTGTGCGGTACCTTTGCCGAGTATCGCGTTCATCGAAGCAATGTATTCATCAGCGAATTCCGTCTTCACAAACGTCTGTATCGTGCCGGCAAATCCTCCGCCGTGCACTCTTGCGACACCTTTTAACGGAGAACTGAGGAACTCTTCACTGACCGCAAGAGCGATGGCAACACCCTGCTGCTTCGGATCCTTTGTGCTGTATATGTTCTGAAGGTACTCAAAGGAGGACTTTGCCGAAGAAGCAAATTGTCCGAGGAAACCTTCAAAATCTCTTGCGGCAAGAGCTTCCGACTCGGCGATCACGCGCCTGTTCTCGGTGAAGAAGTGTATGGCGCGAAGGATGGCCCTGTCGCCTGTCTTCTTACGGATCTCGGGTATACGATTCATGAACTCTTCTTCGGAAACCTCGGTGAGCACTTCCTTACCGAAGAAGGCAGCCACGGCCTTCATCTCGGCGGGGATCGACGCATATTCGTCGGTAAGATCGGCATGGCTCGCTTTTGTATCGGTGATAACGAGGCAGTAGCCGTGATCTGACGGATCGAGGTCTATTCGCTCTATCTTCGGATATGAGTCGTCAAACAGCGGATCGCCGTCACCGGTGCTGGCAAAATCTATGTGGACAAATCCACCGACGCTGCATGCCATCTGGTCCATCAGGCCGCAAGGCTTGTCCATGTAGCGGTTCTCGGCAAACTGTCCTATCTTGGCTATATCAACGGTCGACACTTTATCGTCGTTATAAAGGCCCGAGAGGATAACTCCGATCAGGGATTCAAACGATGCGGAACTGGAGAGCCCCGATCCGCCGAGAACATCGCTTGTAACATAAGCGTTGAATCCGCCGATACGGTAACCCTTTTTGGCAAATCCCGCAGCGACTCCGCGGATCAGTGAGGCAGTCGATCCGCTTTCGGATGATACGGGATCAAGAGCGTCAAGATCCACGGTGAATGTATCGTATCCTTCGGAATAGAGGGTTATCACGTTTTCGGAAACGGCACCTGCGATCGCGAGTGAATCAATATTAAGCGATGCGGCGAGCACCTGCCCGCGCTGGTGATCCGTATGGTTACCGCCTATCTCGCTCCGGCCCGCGGCCGAAAAGACATGTGCTTCATCAGCATTTCCGAAGTGCTCCCCGTAGCCCGAGACTGCATTTTTTATACGTTTCTCATGATAAGAGAGTATATCGGGATCGTTCCCGTATACATCGTGAAACAGTTCACTTTTAAACAGTTTTTCAAGATCCATTTTCCTTCTCCGTCCGGTTCCCGATTCTTGTGATTTTGACGATACTATATTAATATAAACGTATATTTTATTGAGCGCAACACAATATGTTCGCCGGAGGTCAGACTATGAAAGAAAACGTTATCTACATCGACCGGGACTGGAAGTTCGACGATGAATTCGCGGAGGATATGATCGATCCGCGATACGATGAATCGTCGATGGAGGATGTCATCATTCCTCACACGGTAAGACAGACACCTCTCCATTACTTTGATGAGAGCATATACCAGACGGTCAGCTGCTACAGAAGGCATTTTGTCGCGCAGAAGGACTGGAGGGACATGGTCGTTCTGCTGACATTTGAAGGTGTCGCGCATGAGGCACAGGTCTATATCAACGGGAATAAGGCCGCAACGCATACTTGCGGGTATACCGGGTTTACCGTGGATATAAGCAGGTTCCTTGATTACGGAAACGACAATGTCATCACCGTGCGTGTTGACAGTCGCGAGACGCTTAACCAGCCTCCTTTCGGGTTCGCGATAGATTATATGACGTACGGCGGGATATACAGGGATGTTTACCTGGAGGTAAAAAGCGCTTCCTACATATCGCGCACTGCGATCGACACAAAGCTTACCGACAGATACGAGAAGGACGGGAAACTGTTCTGCCGCAAAGGTGCGGTCATAACAAAGGTATATACCGAAGGACCGACGGAAGGATATAAAATGGTAACCTACATCCGCAAAAAGGGTGAGGAAGCATTTGTCAGATCATCCGAAACGGAAGCCGTGAACGGTTATACGGAGACGATCCTGCGAGCGGATGACGTTGAACTGTGGGATCCGGACAATCCTGAGCTTTACGAGCAGAAGATAGAACTGGTCAATGATCAGGGAGTTACGGTTGACAGGTGTATTGATACGTTCGGGTTCAGAAAAGCGGTGTTCAGGCAGAACGGATTCTTTATAAACGGACGCAGGCTCAAGATAAGAGGCCTTAACCGCCATCAGTCATATGCATACGTCGGTTATGCGATGCCCGATTCGATGCAGGAACTGGATGCGGTGATATTAAAGGATAAGCTCGGCGTCAATGCTGTCAGGACCTCACATTATCCTCAGGCCCAAAGCTTCCTCGACAAGTGTGACGAGATCGGACTTCTGGTGTTCACGGAGATCCCGGGATGGCAGCATATAGGCGACGACGAGTGGAAGGACAAGGCGGTCGATAACGTAAGGGACATGATCCGCCAGAACATCAATCATCCTTCGATAATCCTTTGGGGAGTCAGGATAAACGAGTCAGTCGATGATGAGGAGTTCTATGCGCGTACGAATGCTATGGCTCATGCCGAGGATCCGTCAAGACAGACCGGAGGGGTGCGCTGTTACAAAAAGGGTATCTTCCAGGAGGATGTATTCACATACAATGATTTTTCCCACTGCGGTGATAATGCCGGGGTAGCGAAGAAATCTTCGGTCACGGCCGATAATTCCAAGCCTTATCTTGTGACCGAATATAACGGACATATGTTCCCGACAAAATCGTTCGACAGCGAGGATCACAGGACAGAGCACATGCTCCGTCATGCGAGGGTGTTAAATGACGCCGCGAAGGACGATGACATCACGGGATCGTTCGGATGGTGCATGTTCGATTACAACACACATAAGGACTTCGGAAGCGGAGACAGGATATGCTATCACGGAGTGTGCGACATATTCAGGAACCCGAAGCTTGCGGCACACGTATACAGGGCTCAGCAGGAAAACCGGCCGGTACTGACCGTGTCGTCCGCGATGAACATCGGAGAACATCCGGGCGGAAACACCGGAGACGTGTATATCATCACGAATGCCGAGAAGGTAAGGATGTACAGGAACGATGAACTGATCAGGGAGTATACGAATGCCGACTCCGCATTCCCGGCTCTTTTGCACGGTCCGATCCTTATAGACGATTATATAGGGGATGCTCTTGTCACACATGAGGGTATGCCGGAGAAGAAGGCGAAGGAGATCAAGGATCTGCTCAACGGGGTCGCCAGGAACGGTATGTACCGTATGAGCGTCAAGTTCATGGCAAAAGCGGCCATGATAGCTGCCAGATACCGTATGGGCCTGAGTGACGCGGTAAGCCTTTACAACAAGTACATAGGGAACTGGGGCGGAAAGGTCAGCTCATACAAGTTCGAGGCGGTAAAGGGCGAGGATGTAGTTCGCGAGGTCGTGATACAGCCATTCTCACGTGTGCATCTCGAAGCAGAGCCCAACACGACTGTTCTATACGAGGGAAGGACATATGACGTGGCGCTTGTGCGGCTTCGTGCAGTAGACGAGAACATGAGGATCCTAAACTTCTGCAATGATCCGGTCAGCTTTTCGGTACAGGGCCCGATCGAGATCATAGGTCCCGCGACCGTTTCGCTGTCCGGCGGAATGGGAGGAGTGTACGTAAAGTCGACCGGGATAGGACATGCGACGCTTACCGTTACCGACTTTACCGGAGAGAGTCAGAACGTGGAATTCGACATTGAAAGAGTATAGAACGGGAGGAAGAGATGAAGCTCACACTTAAAGAGAAGATATCATACGGACTCGGCGCGGTCGGAAAAGACATGGTATACATGCTGTCCGCCAGTTATATCCTGTACTACTACCAGGATGTTCTCGGCGTGTCAGCCATCGCGATGGGATTCATACTGCTCGCTGCCAGGGTGTTCGATGCGTTCAACGATCCGATAATGGGTGTGGTCGTAGCTAAAACGAAGACAAGATGGGGCAAGTTCAGACCGTGGCTGATGATCGGTACCGTAACAAACGCGGTAGTCCTCTTCGCCATGTTTGCCGCACCGGGGTCGCTTAGCGGCAGTACCCTTGTGGCATATGCCGCGGTGACTTATATACTGTGGGGCATCACCTATACGATGATGGACATCCCATACTGGTCCATGATCCCGGCGTTTACCGAGTCCGGCAAGGAGAGGGAGAATCTCTCCACTCTCGGAAGGAGCTGTGCGGGAGCCGGATCAGCCATAGTTACAGTTGTTACGATGATGGCAGTCCACCTGTTCGGGGGAAGCGATGAGAGGGCCGGCTTCATGTGGTTCGCACTTATCATTGCCGTTGTGTTCATTGTCTTTATCTCGATCACATGCATTAATGTCAGGGAAAAATCAACCGTCGACATGGAAACGCCCTCGGTGGGGCAGATGTTCTCGGCCCTTGTCAAAAACGACCAGGCGATGACAGCGGTTGTCGCGATAGTACTCATTAACTGCTCGGTCTATATAACTTCCAATCTTGTGATCTACTTCTTCAAATACGATTTCGGAGGGACCGGGTGGTACCAAAGCTACACGCTGTTCAACATGTTCGGCGGAGCCGTGCAGATCCTCTCAATGATGCTTTTCTATCCGCTTCTCAGAAAGTTTACGGAAAACGTCAGGATATTCTACATCTGCATCGCGAGCGCCGTTATCGGATATGCGTGCCTGTTCGGTATCACGTTCACGACAATGAAGAGTGTGTTCATTCTGTTCGTTCCGGGCTTCTTCATATTTGCGGCGAACGGTGTTCTTCAGGTGCTGACGACAGTATTCCTTGCCAACAGCGTTGACTACGGGGAACTCAAAAATCACAGAAGGGATGAATCGGTCATATTCTCGATGCAGACATTCGTTGTTAAGCTGGCCTCGGGCATAGCGGCATTTGTTGCTTCCATATGCCTGTCGGTCAATCATCTCGGGAGCGAGGAGATCACCGAAGCCGAGAAGAGCATTGATTTCTCCCTCAGTGTTGACAGTGCATCAAGGCTGGGGCTTAGGATGACCATGACAATGCTTCCTGTGATCGGGCTGTTCATCGCGATCTTTTATTTCAAAAAGAAGTTTATCCTTAACGAGCAGAAGATGAATGAGATCACGGATGAACTGAAAAGAGGCGCAGCACAATGATAAGACAGATCGATGACAGGTTCATTCTTGATACGGAGAATACGACATACGCTTTCAGAGTGCTTCCGACCGGACAGCCTGAGCACCTGTATTACGGCAGGAGGATAAGACTTGATGATGAATCCGGGACATATACGGATGCACTTTGCGAGAAACACGAATTTGCTCCCGGGAATAATATCGTATATGACGATAAGACGCAGAACTATTCGCTCAATGATATGAGACTCGAATTCTCGTCGAACGGAAAGGGGGATAACAGGGAACCGTTTCTTGAACTGGTGCACGAAGACGGAAGCAGGACTTCCGACTTTGTATATACAGGTGCCCGGATAAGTAATGAAAAGAGGACGCTGTCAAACCTTCCGTCGTCATATGACACCGACAGGGAGGCTTCTACCCTTATTCTTACCCTTACGGACAGGAACTATGACCTGTCCGTCGAACTGACATATCATGTGTTCGAAGACTGTGATGTCATCACAAGATCAGCCTCAATTACAAATAACGGAATCGGAAGCGTAAAAATACTGCGCTTCATGTCCGTGCAGATTGATACAAATGACAGTGAACGGGTAATGACCACATTCAACGGAGCGTGGATCCGGGAGATGAAGAGAGTGGACCGTAAACTCACCAGAGGAAGGTTCGTAAATGATTCATGCGTGGGTGCGTCATCCTCGACAGCCAACCCGTTTGTGATGTTCAGTGAAAAGTGCACATGTGAGAATTCGGGTCCGGTATACGGATTTAATCTCATATACAGCGGTAACCACACGGAGATCGCCGAAGTGAGCGAATTCGGAAAGCTGCGTTTCCTCGCGGGCATCAATCCGAAGGGATTTGAATACGAACTGGCTCCGGGTGAGACTTTTGAGTCGCCGGAAGCGGTAATGACTTTTTCATCCGAGGGCTTTAACGGAATGAGCCATAACATGCACCGGTTCGTAACAGATCATATACTTAGCCCTAGATGGGCAAAAGAGGAGAGACCCGTACTCCTGAACAGCTGGGAGGCGGCATACTTCGACATATCCGAGAGTAAACTCCTCAAGATGGCAAAGGCCGCAAAGTCGGTGGGTATAGAGCTGTTCGTCATGGATGACGGGTGGTTCGGGCACAGGGATGACGATAAGACATCACTCGGAGACTGGTATCCCAATACAAAAAAGCTGCCTCACGGTGTAAAGGGACTGGCGGATAAGATACATGACATGGGACTGAAGTTCGGGATCTGGGTAGAGCCCGAGATGATAAGCGAGGACAGTGACCTTTACAGGGCTCATCCTGACTGGGCGATGAAGATACCGGGTAAGCCTCATTCGCCGGGGCGTAACCAGATGATACTTGACCTTGCCAATCCCGAGGTCTGTGATCATCTCATATCTGTGCTGTCGGAGCTGTTTGAGACCGGCGGGATCGATTACGTCAAGTGGGACATGAACAGGAACGAGAGCGACGTGTATTCGCCTTATCTTCCGCCCGCCAGACAGGGCGAGACGTCTTACCGTTACATGACGGGACTGTACAGGATCCTTTCCGCACTGACGGAGAAGTTTCCGGACATTCTGTTCGAAGGGTGCGCTTCGGGCGGGAACAGGTTCGATCTCGGAATGCTCTGTTATTTCCCTCAGATATGGGGAAGCGATGATACGGATGCTTCGGAGCGTGTGGACATTCAGACGGGATACAGTTACGCTTACCCGCCCGTGTGCGTGAGCGCGCATGTGTCCTCGGTGCCCAATCATCAGACACTCAGGGTTACGCCGCTTGAGACAAGATTCAATGTTGCGGCGTTTGCAAACCTCGGTTACGAATGCAATCTGTGCGACATGGACCAGGCCACTCTTGATGAAGTGAAGAAACAGGTCTTGCTGTATAAAGAGTGGAGGAGCGTATTCCAGAACGGAAGGTTCTACAGGGGTGAGACCGTCGATGACGGAAACGTCGTCACATGGAATGTGGTGTCTGCCAACGGCAGCTCATCCGCGGGCATGATGTTCAGAAGACTCGCTGTTCCCAACGATCAGAGGGGCGTGTTAAAAATGCACGGACTTGAAGGAGATAAAAAATACCGTTTCTACAGCCTGCCGTTCAAAATGGATGTAAGACTGTTCGGTGATCTGATAAACATGATATCACCCGTTCATGTGAAGAACGGTTCGATGGTTCACGACATCATTTCGAGATTCGTCAAACTTGACGGAGAGCATGAGGATACCGTCATTTTCGGGGATGCCCTTGATGCGGCCGGAGTCGAACTGTCTCCGGCATATTCCTCAACGGGATTCAACGAAAGGACGAGAGTGTTCCCCGATTTCGCATCCCGTCTGTATTTTGCGCAGAGATTATGATATCATATACAAATACGTCACATTATCACTATGATCTGAAAGGATAGATGATGAGTAAGGAAACAGAGATAAGATGGCACGGAAGAGGCGGCCAGGGTGCCAAGACCGCGGCGCTTCTGCTGGCCGATGTGTGCTTCAAGACGGGCGCCTATGTGCAGGGGTTTCCGGAGTACGGACCCGAGAGAATGGGCGCACCGATAACGGCATATAACAGGATAAGCGATAAAGAGATAAGGGTTCATTCCAATATATACGATCCGGATCTCGTAGTGGTCGTCGATGAGACGCTCCTTGAGGCGGTCGATGTTACGGCAGGTCTTAAGGAAGACGGTGCGATCATAGTCAATACCGATAAGATGCCCGATGAGATAAGGCCTCTCCTTCGCGGATATGCCGGAAGGGTATATACGGTCGATGCAAGGAGCATTTCGATAGAAGCGCTCGGGAAGTACTTTCCGAATTCACCGATGCTCGCGGCCGCGGTCGCGGTATCGCAGGTTATGGATAAGGAGTCGTTCATTCGCGAGATGCGCGCGTCATACGAGCACAAGTTCGCGAAGAAGCCCGAGGTCATAGAGGGCAACATGAAGGCCCTCACTATGACGTTTGACCGATTGAAAGGATAAAAGATGAGAACAGACATAAGCAAAATCAACGAACAGAGCCCGTGCGAGGACCTCACGGAAGGCCTCATGATCTTCGCGGGCGGAACATCGAAGCAGTTCATGACCGGCCAGTGGAGGACCGCGACGCCGGTATTCGATAAAGAGAAGTGCAAACAGTGTCTTCTGTGCGCACCGGTCTGCCCCGACGGATGCATTCCCGTGAAGGACGGAAGGCGCGATGACTTTGATATGGACCACTGCAAGGGATGCGGAATATGCGAAAAAGCCTGCCCCTTCGGTGCGATAACGATGAATTAGGAGGTTTATATGTCCAGGAAAGACCGTATGTCGGGAAACGAAGCGGTGGCATATGCGATCCGTCAGGTGAATCCTGATGTCATGCCTGCATTCCCGATCACACCTTCAACCGAGATACCTCAGATGGTATCCACATATATCGCGAACGGCGAGATGGAGACGGAGTTCATACCCGTTGAGTCCGAGCATTCCTCTATGAGTGCGACCGTCGGAGCGGAAGCTGCCGGAGCAAGGAGCATGACCGCCACTTCATCGTGCGGCCTTGCGTTCATGTGGGAGGAACTTCTCGTTGCGGCATCGAACCGTCTGCCGTGCGTTCTAGCACTTGTGAACAGGACGCTTTCCGGTCCCATCAACATCAACTGCGATCATTCGGACGGAATGGGCGCAAGGGATACGGGATGGATACAGATATACGCCGAGAACAATCAGGAAGCATACGACAACTTCATACAGGCATTTCCTATCGCGGAGGATACGAGAGTCCATCTCCCGGTAATGGTATGCCAGGACGGCTTTATCACGAGCCATGCCGTTGAGAACATCCTTCTCGAGGAGGATGCCGACGTTAAGGCGTTTGTAGGAGAGTATCATCCGGAGGAGTTTCTTCTCAATCCGGACAAGCCGGTTGCCGTCGGACCGTATGCGATATCGGCCTATTCGATGGAAGCCAAGTACAACCAGGAACAGGCCATGATCAGGTCAAAAGAAGTCATTAAGGAGATCGCGGCAAAGTTTCGCGAGAAGTTCAGAAGAGGATTCGACTTCTTCGAGGAATACAGAACGGAAGATGCCGACTACATAATGCTGATAATGGGATCAGCAGCCGGAACCGCCAAGCAGGCTGTCGACGATATGCGCTCCGAAGGAATGAAGGTCGGAGTCCTCAAGCTTCGCGTGTTCAGACCTTTCCCCGCGGAGGAGATCGCGGAGGCGCTCCGGGGCTGCAAAGCCGTTGCCATCATGGACAGATGCGAGAGCTACAACGGAAACGGAGGTCCGCTTGCGAGCGAGGTTACGGCCGCGCTTTACAGGCAGAAGGTATATACGGAAACGGTGAGCTTTGTATACGGTCTGGCGGGACGTGATTTTACGGTTGAGACCGCAAGGAGTGTATTCGATGAGCTTAAGAGCATAGCGGAAGACGGCAAGCAGGCCGTGCAGTTCAGATATGTCGGGCTTCGCACGCTGGATGAGAACGCGAAGCTGTAAGAGGGACGATAAATGGCAGGATATAATCTTAAAGAAGTAATGAACAAACCCGAGAGACTCGCACCGGGACACCGTATGTGCGCGGGCTGCGGGGCTACGATCGGAATAAGGGCGGTCCTTCGCGCACTTCACGAAGGCGACAGGGCGGTGATCGGAAATGCAACGGGATGCCTTGAGGTATCTTCGTTCATGTATCCATATACGGCATGGGAAGACAGCTACATCCACAACGCGTTCGAGAATGCCGGAGCAACACTCTCCGGTGCCGAGACGGCATTTCGTGCCCTTAAGAAGAGAGGAAGACTTCCGGAGGACGTAAACTACAAGTTCATAACGTTCGGCGGAGACGGCGGAACATACGACATCGGATTCCAGTCGCTCTCAGGCGCGATGGAGCGCGGGCACGACATGG
This sequence comes from Lachnospiraceae bacterium, assembly GCA_017620055.1. The sequence goes on along the minus strand of JAFZRD010000101.1, from coordinate 6,876 downwards.
TATATGTGTGCTACGACAACGGCGCATACATGAACACCGGAATACAGAGATCCTCGGCAACACCGCAGTTTGCGGATACGACGACAACACCCGTAGGTAAGATGAGCAACGGCAAGGTCCAGACGAGGAAGGATCTGTCGGCGATAATCGCTGAGCATCACGTTCCCTATGTTGCACAGACAACGTTCACGACCGATTTCAAGGATATCCATGTAAAATCAGAGAAGGCCATATACACCGAAGGAGCGGCATTCCTCAACATGCTCGCACCGTGTCCGAGAGGATGGAGATACGATACGAGCGAAGTCATGAAGATATGCCGGCTTGCGATAGATACGTGTTACTGGCCTCTGTTTGAAGTCGATCACGGCAACTGGAGACTGTCCTACGAGCCGAAGAAGAAGCTTCCGATAGAGGATTTTCTGCGTGAGCAGGGAAGGTTCGCGCATCTCTTCAAACCGGGAAACGAGGATCTGATCGAACAGTTCCAGGAGGAAGTCGACAGGAGATGGGAAGACTTACTGTACAGATGTAATAAATAAGCAGGAGGGAAAATCATGGATAACGCATTGTTCAACAACAAGCATATAATTTCGTGGCTTCAGTATTTCAGCGATCATACGGATATCGATCTGGAACACGTCAAGATCCTTGATATCACCAGGAAGAATAAGAACCTGATCCCGACATGCGAGGCACACAGATGTGTTCTCGTGTTCACCGAGGCGGGACATCCCGACATATTTTACAGGATGTACAACGCCGGACTCGGTGACTGCAAGGTCATATATAACGAGGGAAGCGAGCCCGAGGGTCCTATCAAGGAAGACAATGTCAGCCAAATGATAGACAGGGGAATCAACGCATCCGCGGGAATGATAATCCTGAATCCCAATGCCAGGGCCACGATGAGGTTCGGCATAGACAACAAGACTCTCGCAAAGGGAAGCGTCAAGTATGTCGGCAGTGAGATCCGTGCGATAATCCTGTCCAAGATGCAGATAGAGGAAGGCAAGAACATCTGTGCCATATCGGCGGAGTCTATCGTTGTCGAAGCGGGAATACTAAACGGCGAGGGAACGATCATTGCGGTCGAGTATAACGGCAACGACAGGAGCGCGCTCGAGGAGAACGTCGAGCAGTTCGGTCTCAACAACGTTACTATAATAGATCATATAGATGACGAGACGATGAAGGATCTGCCGGTTCCCGATGTTACGATGCTCGTTGCGAGCGCATCGATGGAGCAGGAGATCGAGTGCCTTCTCAAACTGAACCCGAACATGGAGTTCGTTGTGTACACACTCGATTTTGTCCTGGCTGCATCGATGATAGAAAAGTGCAAGAGCTTCTGTGTCTCGGATCCCGAGATAATACAGGTCAGTGTTTCCAAGGTAACGAGCAGACACAATGTGGACGCACAGCCCGCACCGTGGATCATCTCGTTCAAGGCAGGAGCGTAAACAGTTACAGGAGGAAGATATGAGCAAGAAGATAATCTCAACCGATAAAGCACCCGCGGCCATAGGACCGTATTCACAGGCCGTTGAGGCAGGCGGTTTCGTATATGCATCGGGTCAGATCCCGATAGACCCCGCAACGGGGAATATCCCCGAGGGGATAGAAGCACAGGCAAAGCAGGCCCTCACTAACGTGAAAAATCTCATCGAGGCAGCGGGCCTGACACTTGACGATGTTGTCAAGACATCCGTTTTCATCAAAAATATGGACGATTTCGCAAAGGTCAACGAGATATATGCAACGTTCTTTACGAAGGACTTTCCCGCAAGAAGCTGCGTGGAGGTCGCAAGGCTTCCGAAGGATGTTCTCATAGAGGTGGAAGTAGTTGCTGCAAGATGAGAAGCGTAGAGAGTCGCGCTCGCTCGGGTGGCTGTTTCTTGTCTCGATGATCCTTCACGTGCTTCAGTCACTCGCATTTAACGTGCTGGCACAGAAGGGGATCGAGCCCCCGGTGGAGGTGCTTCTCGTATTCTCGGAGCTGTCGATTCTCGTTCCGACCCTGATATATATCCTTATAAAGAGACTGAGCTTTCGGGAGGATCTCGGATTTCGCCGGATCAAGGCCGGCACGTTCTTCATGTGCCTGCTCCTTACGATCCTGGTCATGCCGGTCGCATCGTTCTTTAACGTGCTGTCGCAGCTGTTCGTGAGTAACACGATGGTTCAGATGTCGGATGAGCTCCTCGGAGGATCCGGTGTGATGGTTCTGATACTCGGATCGCTGTACGGACCGTTTTGCGAGGAATTCCTGTTCAGGGCCGTATTTGCCGGAAGGTATGAAACGATAGCGGGCCCGCTGAGAGCCGGATTCATATCAGCGGTGCTGTTCGCGCTGGCTCATATGAACATCAATCAGGCGTGTTACGCGTTCGTCCTTGGTTTTATCTTCGCGGTGATAAACAAGGCGGCCGGAAGCGTATATCCTTCGATGATAATCCATATCGGGATCAATGCCGTCAACATACTTCTGATGCTTGTGATGGAATCGGCGTACAAGGCAATGGGAGTCGATATCGATATCGCTGCCGCGGCCGAAGCCGCAAGAGGGAGCGATGTGCTCTATGTCATGATCGGTGTAACGCTTGTTGCGGCGATCATTTGTACGGCCATAGCGATACCGTGCGTCGTGTTTGTTGCTAAACACGAAGGTCATATTGAAGAACTTACCGGTATGTTCACCGAAAAGCATCCTTCGGGCGGATGGCTGAGCATCCCGCTCGTCATCGGGGTATGCTTCGTGCTGTTCGTGATGCTTGGGCTCGGACCGTTACTGAAAATGCTTGCTTAAGGAGACATCTTATGGACGTATTGAAACAGATAACCAATCCTTATCTTCCATCATGGGAGTATATTCCGGACGGGGAGCCCTATGTGTTCGGAAAGCGCCTTTATGTGTACGGATCACATGATAAGTTCAACGGTGACGTGTACTGTATGGGCGATTATGTGTGCTGGTCGTGCGACGTCGAAGATCTGGGGAACTGGAAGTATGAGGGCGTGATCTATAAGAAATCGGATGATCCCGCAAACGGAGACATGCAGGGAAACCTCTATGCGCCGGATGTCACGATCGGACCCGACGGAAGGTATTATCTGTATTACGTCCTGTCCAATTGGGGAATAGTATCGGTCGCCGTCTGTGATACTCCTGCCGGAAAATACGAGTTCTACGGTTATGTGCACTATGATGACGGAACCAGACTCGGTGAGAGGGAAGGCGATGAGCCGCAGTTCGATCCCGGAGTAATAACCGAGGGAGATCTGACATATATGTACACCGGGTTCTGCGCGATCCCGGACAAGACAAGGCATGGTGCGATGTGTACCGTTCTCGGACCAGACATGGTGACCGTGAAGAAGGAGCCCGTGTTCATTGTTCCCGCAACACATAACAGTATCGGGACACAGTATGAGAGTCACGCATTTTTCGAAGCACCTTCCATAAGAAAAAAAGATGGATTATACTATTTCATATATTCGTCCCAGGTGTGCAGGGAACTGTGCTATGCGACAAGCAAACGACCCGACGGTGATTTTACGTACAGGGGAGTTCTTGTCGATAATGGCGATATAGGGATAGATACATACAAGAGAGCCGATATGCCCGGATGCTACTGCGCAAACAATCACGGCAGCATGGTCGAGATAGGCGGTCAGTGGTATATTTTCTATCACAGGCATACGAACGGCACCAACTACAGCCGGCAGGGCTGCTTTGAGAAGCTCCGCCCGGTCGGAGAGACCGGATTCGCCCAGGCCGAGATAACGTCCTGCGGAGGGACACCGTTTACCGAGAAGGGATTTTATCCGGCATATCTTGCCTGCAATCTGTTCACCGACGAGGAGAAACTTGAGGTACCCTGGTCGGGATGGATGGATGACAGATTCCCTAAGATCACGCAGGAAGGCCGTGACGGGGATGAGGTCAACGGATATGTCTGCAACATGAGAAATACGGCAAGAGCCGGATTCAAATATTTCGACTGCAGAAATACGAAGGTTGTATCGGTAAGGACAAAAGGATATGCGAACGGAAGGCTCGAGGTCCGTACGAAATGGGACGGGGAGTGTCTCGGAAGTTTTCCGATCTCGTATGCGAATGTCTGGCACGATACGGAAGGTGCTGTTGAGATACCCGACGGTGTGAACAGTCTGTACTTTACGTTCGCGGGCGACGGATATCTTCAGTTTGGGGGATTTACGGTAGGATAAGACTATGGTAGACATCAATGAATCAAGGATCCTGTATGAAGCATTTTGTGCGATAGCCGAGAGTTATACATCCATTGTTTATCTGGATGCCAATGACCGCAAGGTCTATCCTGTAAGGCTTGATGATTACTCCAGAAGATACGAGGAGAAGCTGATGGCAAAGCCGTACATGGATAAGATACTTGCCGAATACTCCGGTGAAACGGTCTACAAGGAAGATATTCCCGAATTGATGAAGTTTGCGGATTACGATTACGTGATCGAACGTCTGAAGGAAGAAAATCCCATATTTTACACATACAGAGCCATTCACAACGACCGGATATTGTATTACCGTCTGAAGATCGTTCCCATAGAGGACGGACAGAAGATAGTGTACGGGTTTGAGAATTTTGACGGACAGTTCCGCCGCCAGATGAAGATGAACGCGGAGAGCGAACTGAGGATGATGCTTGTTGACGGACTGTCACGCGAGTATCTGTCGGTGTGGTATCTGGACGGAAAGAGCCACAAGATCACACTCATACAGAACAACGGTTCGGAAAACGAGAACGGCGTACCTGTCAAGATAGGCGAGACCGTCATTGATTATCATTTCTCTGCACAGAAGTATTATCACAACTTTGTCGATCCGGAAGATTTCGACAGGATGATGAATGAGACTTCTTATGATCATCTTGTGGAGAATGCGAACGAGAACGATCTCTACTGCGTCAATTACATCCGTAACAATCCGGACGGGACCAGGTCACGTTTCCAGGTCTGTTACGCAAAGATAACAGACGAAGCCGGAATAGCTAACTTCGTATTCGGATACAGATGTATGGACAATGCGATCGATGAGTAATGCGGCGAAGTGATATCAGACCGCCACGTCAAAGTTTGCGCCGACAGCGGGATTGACCGACAGCTCCATAGCCTTGGTGAGATCCGCCACCTCGGTTGACGCAAGATCAAGAGATGCTTCGAGCATACTCGTACCAACGGCGGACATCACGTTTTCATGCGCCATAGCCATTGAGATATAGGGAATTGCATCAATACTTAATTCCATAAGCATGCTCCTTTCTTTTGAGTATTGATATTATATCACATAACAAATAAAAAATCACTACTTAAATGAAAATAAACGAAAAAACCGAAAAAAAGATCATCATAATCGCGGGCATATTACTGTCCGCGGTCTATCTGTCACTTGTCTGGAACAACAACGTATGGATGGATGAGGCTTTTACCGCCTCACTCGTGCACACCGATTTCGCCGGAGTAATCCGGGAGTCGATGAACGACACACTTCCCCCTCTTTACAACATCATACTGAAGCTTTCAACCGATGTGTTCGGGTATACGATCCCCGTCATGAAGATAACATCGGTGATCCCGATGATCCTGACTGTACTTATCGGGGCAACGACCGTCAGAAAGCGCTTCGGGTTTCAAACGTCGCTCCTGTTTATGATCTTTACGACGTTCATGCCACTCATGATGTACTATGGCGTGGAGATAAGGATGTACAGCCTGGGATTTTTCTTTGCAACGGCTTCGGGCGTGTATGCGTATGAGGTCGTATCTGAACCTTCACGGAAGAACTGGGCACTCTTTACTCTCTTTTCGGTCCTGGCGGGATATTCGCATCATTTCGCCTTTGTCACCGTGGCATTCGCATACTTTTATCTTCTTGTATATTTCATATTCTTTGATAAAAAAGGCTTTAAGGGGTGGCTCCTGTGCCTTCTTGCAACCTTTATCGCTTACCTTCCGTGCCTGATCGTGACTCTGTCACAGATATCGAGAGTCAGCGGATACTTTTCCATGCCTGATATAGATCCGGGTCTGTTCATCCAGTATATGGCGTATCCGTACACCGTAGGATTCCTGCCGGCAACGATAGTGTGCGTACTGATCATGTTCGCGGCGATCGTGATTTTCGCGGCAGCGGTGATAAGAAAGACGGGTCCGGGAAGGGATGAGATATATGCCGCGTGCTGCTTTACGGTATATTACGGAGTACTGATATTCGGGACGATTCTCAGCAAACTGATGACGGCTAATATATTCGTTGACAGATATCTGTTCTTCTCGGCGGGTCTTCTGTGGATGATGCCCGCGGTGATACTCGGAAAGAACCGTAAGTTTTTTGTGCCGGCGCTTGTTGCCGCGCTTGCGGTCGGGATATGCACATACTGTGTCGAGTACAGGATAGAGTATTCCGAAAGTGCCGACGAGGAGATAGAGTTCCTTCGTGCGAACATCTCGGAAGGAGACAGGTATTACAGCATCGGCGGACACGAGGAGATGCAGAACTGTATACCGTTCTACACATATCTCGACAGGGATACTCCGGAGCTTACGTTCACAACGCCTCTCGAAGAGGCGCTGATCCTGTCGGAGGAAGAGGGTACGACGCTCTGGATATCGGTGCTTGACGGATACTCTCCTTCGGAGGATGATTCCGAAACACTTGAAAGATACGGAGCTTCTCTTGAAAAAATGGCGGATTTCGAGTTCGACCGTTACAAATGTGAATTCTACAAAGTTACAAGATGACTTTTGTGAAAAAGTGCCAAAAAAACTTTTCTTTTTTGTCAATATGTATTAGAATAAACGATATAATGCCTGCGGGGGTTAACGGGCATATTTATC
>JAFZRD010000100.1 GCA_017620055.1 Lachnospiraceae bacterium | reverse complement strand
GAATTGGAAATATATCAGGAGCGACAGCGCATCCACGATTGTCGTGATGAACGGCGACGCCATGACCGCGGGGTCAAACCCGATCTTCTGTGCGATCATGGGGAGCGTACATCCTACGATCTTCGCAAAGAAAACTGTCACAACGAGCGTCAGGCAGACGACGAGTGCGACTATGACCGGCACCTGGTCGAACAGCATGATCTTCGCAAAACCTGCGATCGCGAGCGTGATACCGCAAACGACCGCAACCCTGATCTCTTTCCAAATGACCTTCACAAGATCTCCCCACTCGATCTCATCAAGCGAGAGTCCACGGATGATCGTGACACTTGCCTGTCCTCCGGCATTACCGCCGGTATCCATTAGCATCGGTATGAAGCTTGTCAGAACAACATACGCGCCGAGAGCCTCCTCGTAGTGGGTGATTATCTTGCCGGTTACCGTGGCACTGATCATGAGAAGCAGCAGCCATGGTATACGTTTCTTCCATGTCTCGAAAGTGTTCGTCTTCATGTACGGCTTGTCGGTAGGCAGGATAGCTGCCATCTTTTCGATATCCTCCGTAACCTCTTCCTGCAGGATATCGACTACGTCATCGATGGTGATGATACCGACGAGACGTCCCTCGTTATCAACGACCGGCATCGTCGTAAGGTCGTATTTCTGGAACATCCTTGCGACTTCCTCCTGGTCGGTCATCGTATTTGTCGAGATCACATTGTCCGTCATGAACTCGACAACATGAGTATCGGGCTGATTGAGAAGAAGGTCCCTGAGTGAGACCGTACCGATCAGGTGTCTTCCCTGGTCGAGAACGTAACACGTATCTATCGTTTCCTTGTCGACACCGTTGCGCCGTATCCTGTCGATACATTCCTGAACGGTGAGATTTTCCTTGAGGTCGACGAACTCGACCGTCATGAGGCTTCCTGCGGAATCCTCGGGATAGCGGAGCAGATGATTGATATCGCGCCTTGCTTCGGGATCTGCGTTGGCAAGAAGCTTCTTGACGAGTCCCGCAGGCATCTCCTCCATCAGGTCGGCGGCATCATCGGCCATAAGGTTGTTAATGATGTTCGCGGCCTCCCGGTCGGTTAGTGTTGTGATGATCTCCTGCTCGATCTCCACAGGCAGGAATGCAAACACATCGGCTGCGATGCTCTTCGGAAGGATCCTGAACACCTTGACCTGTTCCTCGAAAGACAGTTCCTCGAGGACGGATGCTATATCCGCTTCGTTCCATTCGGCAAGTTCCGATCGGAGGCGGGTATACTGCTTTTCTTCGACGAGCTTTAATACTTCTTCCATAGTCATTTTCTCTTCCATACCCGTACCTCCTTTTTCGCGGATGTTGTTCATCCGCTTTTTATTTATCCGCGACGGTAAATACCGTCGGAACCGGGTCGCTGCATTCGCATCTTCCCGAAGTCATATCCTTTATATCCTTTATGAGGGCATCGGCATTTACGGTTATAAGCCTGGCGGTCACATACTGTCCGTATTCCGTTTCGGTGATCTTATCCGGCCCGGAAGCCATCATCCTCTCGATCTTCCCGTAGTCATTGTAATCGCACCTGATATCGATCGCAAACCCGTTTACTTTTCTTACGAGTTCACAGTGTTCGAGGCCTTCCTTTACCGCGGCCGAATATGCCCTGACAAGGCCTCCCGTGCCGAGGAGTGTTCCTCCGAAATATCTCGTTACGACAACGCACGCGTTAGTGATCCCTTTTCCGGTAAGCACATCAAGCATAGGCCGTCCTGCCGTTCCGGAAGGTTCTCCGTCATCCGAGCATCTCGTCTTCTGTCCGCCGTCTCCAATGACGTAGGCGCTGCAGTTATGCTTCGCGTCCCAGTACTTCTTCTTCATGGCCGCAATAAAAACCCCAGCCTCTTCTTCCGAAGAGACCGGTTCTATCGTTGCTATGAAGCGGGACTTCTTCTCCTCTATCTCACCCGTTCCGCCTTTTTGAAGTGTCAGCCATTCCATAAGGATTTATTGGGCCGGCAAACCCTGAAGCGCGTTCAGGAGTGCCTGCTGCTGTTGAGCCTGCAGAGCCGCTGCTGCCTCTGCCTGCTGCTGGAGTTGCTGCTGTTGAAGAAGTGCTGCCGCCGCCGCGGGATCCGCTGCAGCCGCCGCTGCCGCTGCGGGATCGAGTCCCGGTACTATGCCGTCGGTTCCGGGCAGCAGTCCCGCCGCCTGGGCCTGAAGCAGGTTGAAGTAATCCTGTGCGGGTACACCGTTGATCTGACTGTGTTCACAGAATCCTTCGGCAGTCGCTTCACCTTCATATGCGTACGGACAGGTGCTCGTGGCTTTCTGTCCGGTCATCGCGCAGACAAGGCCCGTGTCAAACAGGCTTCCGTAATGGTTCGTACAAGGTTCCGTAGGAACGGTTCCCTGGGCAAAGTATTCGGTTATCGCACTTCCGTCGGCTCGGCATATATCGGTGACAAGTCCGCCCGTCCTCTTACATACCGTTGCGGTCGTGATACCCTCGGGCATCGTGAACGACTTGTATTCCTTACCTTCATGGATCCTTCCCATGATCGCCTTCCACAGTATCTTCGCGGTATTTGTTTCACCGCTTCCGTTCATGTGGACGTTGTTGTCGTATCCGCTCCACGTACAGCATGTATAGTAAGGCGTGTATCCCGAGAACCATACGTCGACGTTACTCGTCGTCGTACCGGTCTTACCCGCGATAGCCATGTTACCGAAGTTAACCCTAGCACCGGTACCTTTCTTGACAACGTCCTCCATCGCATCGGTAAGAAGGAAAGCCGTCGTCTCCTTGAGGACACGTCTCGTCTTGGGCTGATTGTCTATCAGGATGTTGCCGTCATGATCGATGATCTTTGTATAGAACATCGGCTTGATGTATTCGCCGCCGTTTGCGATAGTTGCAAATGCAGCAGCAAGCTCCATGTTCGTTACACCGTCGGTAAGACCTCCGAGTGCGAGAGCCTGAGTGATATCCGATGATATCGATCCGTCCCACTCCTCCCTTCTGTCAACGAGCGTTGAAAATCCGAAATTAAGAAGGTAGTCAAAACCGAGCTGCGGTGTGATCTCCGTAATGGTCTTGACCGCAACGATATTTAGCGACTGCTCGATACCGTATCTGTACGTACATATTCCCTTGTATCCGCTGTACCAGTTCTTGACCGGACGTCCGTTCGCGTAACTGTACGGCTCATCCACCTGCGTCGAGGCAAGTGATTTTCCGGCCGCGTCAAGCGCCGGGGCGTATGCCGCGAGAACCTTGAAACATGAACCGGGCTGACGCTTCGTATCGGTCGCACGGTTAAGTGTCAGGGATGCTTTCTTGGCTCCACGTCCGCCGACAACGGCCTTGACCTGACCCGTGGACTGCTCGATGATCGTCACCGAAGCCTGGGGCTGCGGTGTGAGCGATATCGTCTCGGTTATGAAATTATATCCGGGCTGCTCGACGTCCGCCTTGAACTCCTCGATAGCCGCCATCGCATCCTCTTCGGTATCGAAGATGCAGTTGAAGCCTTTGCCTCTCTTCTCCTTGAAGTGCTTCTCGAAATACTGCGTGGAGAAGTTGACGGCATCGTTTTCGGAATCGGTGTATGACGCTTCGTACTTCAGGTAATATCTCGTCTTCGGAGGATAGTTCTCCTCGTTCGCAAACTCCTCGTCACAGATCTTCTGTATCTCCGGATCCTGCGTCGTGAAGATCGAAAGACCTCCGCTGTAGAGTGCATTGTACGCCTGTGTATATGAATAACCGAGATTCTCCTGCAGGTCATTGAGTACCTGCTCGGTCAGTTCATCGACAAAGTATGTGTAGATCGTCTTCTTCTCAACCTTCTCGTTGACGACCTGGATACGCGAATATACGTCATCCGCCATTGCCTCGGCAAACTGCGCGTCGTTTATGTATCCCTGGTCGCGCATCTTTGTGAGGACTTCCTCACGTCTCTTCGCGTTGTTGTCGGGATGCGATATCGGGTTCCACTTGGACGGGTTCTGCGTGATACATGCGATGACCGCGCTCTCGGAAATGTTGAGCTCGGATACGTTCTTACCGAAGTATCTCTGGGACGCCGCCTGGACTCCGAGCGTTCCCTGCCCGAGGTTGATGGTGTTGAGATAGTTCTCGAGTATCTGGTCCTTGCTCATCTGCTTCTCGAGCTGGACCGCACAGTACTGCTCCTGGAATTTACGCTTGAACTTGTCGATCATGCTGCTCTCTTCGGTCCACGATGTGAACACGTTGTTCTTGAGAAGCTGCTGCGTGATCGTCGAAGCACCCTGATGAAGATTACCGCTTAAGGCCTTGACGCCCGCACGCATGATACCCTTTATATCGATACCGTTATGGGTGTAAAATCGCTCATCCTCGATCGCAACGAACGCGTGCTGCATGTCGAGCGGGATCTTGTCGAGCTTGACATATACACGGTTGGAATTCTCGGCGACAAGCTT
>JAFZRD010000099.1 GCA_017620055.1 Lachnospiraceae bacterium | reverse complement strand
TCCTTTGCGTCCTCTTCTATTTCTTCGGATAAGACCTCTTCCTCTTCGGTCTCGACCGGAGCCTCATCCGTATATACTTCCTCTTCGTCGGATTCCGCGTTCTCGGATATTCCGTTCTTCTTCAGGTTATCGAGATACTCTTTGATGCCTTCCTTATCGGCCGCCTTCTCGGACCCCTGAAGAAAATCATCCGCCGTCATGTAATCGGCACCCGTTGAAGCAACGTATCTGATATTGACAGATCTTCTGTTCTCATCTGCGGCATGCGTATCACGCGTCTGGCACACCAATACGCCTCCCGCAAGGGAAGCGATATATATGCCCAATATGAACTTGTCAACGTAATACGTTATAGGTTTCATAACTTCTTTGTGATTATACAGTTTCCGCTCGGAACCTTTATGAACGGTCCGTTCATTATTATAAGATTATCTTTGAGATCAAGATTGAAAAAGCTCATCGTGTTTGATTCGTGATTAAGGCTCACGATGTGTTTCGAATCCGGGAAGAACGCTACGTCCTTCGGATAATCACCCGACACCGGGAGCTGTATCCTCCTCTCGAGAAGGCCGGTCTTCTCATCGACCTTGAATATCGCAACACTGTTGCTGCCCGCAACGGAGCTCATCAGAAGCTTATGATCGGATGAGAACTTCATCGCGCACGTTATCCTTCCGGATGCACCATGGTCGTCGTCGACCGTCGAAACGGAGCCGATCTTCTCGAAATCCGGCATCCCGTTTACGGTCTCATAAGAATAGATATCGATCTTGTTCGCCATCTCGTGCGAGACATACGCAAACTTTCCGTTCCTATGGAACTTGATGTACCTCGGTCCGCTGTCCTGATCGCAGTGGATCATATCCCGGAATTTGAGTTTGCCTGTCGCGGGATCAAAATCAAATATCTTGACCTGGTCCATTCCTATATCACACACGCACAGGAACTTGTTGTCCCTTGTCATCTTTGTGCATGTAACATGCGGAAGGAACGATCTCTCGATAATGCTTCCGAGTCCCGCCGAGAATATCTCGTCAGTGATATCTCCGACCGAACCGTCGGCGTTAATGCGAAGAACCGTGACCTTAGCATCGTGGTAGCCCGCAACGAACAGATACTTATCCTCATAGTCGGTCGACAGATAACAGCCTCTCATTCCGTTGATGGAGGCAGTACCCATCTTGTCAAGCTTTCCGTCTGCTTTGATCTTAAAGCTCTCCACCCCGAAATCGGTAATGGCATACAGGTATTTTCCGTTATGTGAAATTGATATATAGGAAGAATTGGTTATTTCGACTTCGTCTTTTTCCGTGAACCTTCCCTTTTTGTTATCCACATCATAAATATGAATACCCAGTTTTGCGTTGCGCGTATAAGTGGAAACGTATGCGACATATTTGTCGATTTTTTCTTTTGTTTTAGCGCCCTCTGCCATATCCGACCTCGATATATGCGGCCGATCCGCATACACAGTTATTCTCACGCGGGCGGCCCACCTTGTCAACCACTATATATAGTGTACGAACCTGCGGACAATACAGACGCGATAAAAAACCTTTTACATACAGGACATATAATGTATAATTCATAAGATTGCATCATACGGAGGATCTTCATTGAGCAAAAAGCTTATCGAACTCAATAACATAAGCAAATCGTTCGGCAATACTCTTGTTCTTGACGAGCTTGATCTGTATATAAGAGAAAACGAATTCGTAACGCTCCTCGGTCCTTCGGGGTGCGGCAAAACTACTACACTTCGCATCATCGGCGGTTTCGAGACTCCCGATGTCGGCACGGTGTATTTCGACGGAAGCGACATAACGATGCTTCCTCCCAACAAACGCCAGGTCAATACCGTATTTCAGAAGTATGCTCTCTTTACGCATATGACGATCGCCGAGAACATAGCTTTCGGCCTTCGTATCAAGAAGAAATCCGCTGATTACATCAAAGACAAGATAAAGTACGCACTCGATCTCGTTAACCTTCCCGGTTACGAAAATCGTATGCCCGACTCTCTTTCCGGCGGTCAGCAGCAGCGTATCGCCATCGCAAGAGCGATAGTCAACGAGCCCAAGGTACTGCTCCTCGACGAGCCTCTCGGAGCTCTCGATCTTAAGCTTCGCCAGGAGATGCAGTACGAGCTGATCCGTCTCAAGAACGAGCTCGGTATCACTTTTATATATGTAACGCACGATCAGGAAGAAGCCCTGACAATGTCCGACACAATAGTCGTCATGAACCAGGGATACATCCAGCAGATCGGAACTCCCGAGAGCATATACAACGAGCCCGAGAACGCGTTCGTTGCCGACTTTATCGGAGAGAGCAATATCATAGACGGTATAATGCTCGCCGACCGTCTCGTATCGATAGGCGGTCAGAAATTTGCATGTGTTGACGAAGGCTTTGCGACAAACGAGCCTGTCGATGTAGTGATCCGTCCTGAGGATGTGGAACTCGGCCCTCCCGAAGGAGGTCAGACTACGGGAACCGTTACCTCGATAATATTCAAAGGAGTTCACTACGAGATACAGGTCGACAGCGTGATCGGTATCAGGTTCATGGTACAGACGACGCAGTATTTTCCTGTGGGAATGAACGTCGGCATCAGTGTCATCCCCGACAATTTCCAGATAATGCACAAACCTCAGTCCGAGGATGAGGAGAAGCTCAATGAACAGTAAGAAGACCCGGATCCTTGCAATACCTTACATACTCTGGGTGATCGGTTTCACCGTTATACCTCTTCTGTTCGTGTTTTCAAAAGCGGTAACAAGTCCCGCGGGAGGGTTTACTTTTGATAACCTGATCGCGATCTTCGACCCTGTACACAGAAAATCACTCCTTCTGTCTCTTCTTCTCGCCTTTGTAAGCACTCTCATCTGTATACTCGTATCATATCCCGTCGCACTCATTCTCAAATCATCAAAGATATCCGGTAAGAAGATCCTGATGTTCGTCATGATACTTCCGATGTGGATGAATTTCATCCTGCGTATACTCGCGATACAGATGCTCATCTCCAAAAACGGCATTATCAACCATATACTCGGAAGCCTGGGGCTCGGCAGCATCAACATAATAAACACACCGACAGCGATAGTCCTCGGAATGGTATATGACTATCTTCCCTATATGCTGCTGCCTGTACTCAACTGTGTCCTCGCGATTCCGGATGACATTATTGAGGCATCAAGGGATCTGGGCGCGGGACGTCTTCACGTACTGACAAAGATACTGATACCGCTGTCACTGTCAGGAATAGGAAGCGGGATCACGATGGTGTTCGTTCCCTCAATGACGGAATTCGTTATCGCGAACATCCTCGGCGGCGGCAAGATACAGCTTCTCGGAAACATCATCGAGCAGGAATTCTCGGTCACGATGAACCAGAACCTCGGCTCGGGTCTGTCCGTAACGCTCATGGTATTCGTTCTTCTGACAACGCTCCTGTTCGGCAGGAGGAACGAGACCGATAAAGGGTTTGTATTATGATAGGAAAGGCTCTAAAAAGAACATATATAGCACTTGTCATGATATTCCTGTACGCACCGATGCTCGTGCTCGTGACCTTAAGTTTCAATGATTCGAGGTCGCGTGTCGTATGGGGAGGGTTCACGCTCAAATGGTACAGTTCCCTTTTTTCGAACCATGCCTATATGAAAGCGTTCTCGACAACGATCATCCTCGCCGTGCTCTCCGCGGCCATAGCTTCCGTTATCGGCCTTGCAGCCGCGATCGGGATATCTGCGATGAGAAAACGCAACGTCCAGATAATGCTCTTCTTCACGAACATACCTCTCGTCAACGCTGATATAGTAACAGGTATCGCGCTGATGCTCTGGTTCGTGAGATTCCTTCCTCTCGGATTTACGAGTGTTTTGTTTGCGCACGTGACATTTAACATGCCATATGTTATTTTATGTATATTACCGAAACTTGAAACAGCCGACATGCATCAGTTTGAGGCGGCGCGCGATCTGGGCGCATCGGTCGTTACGGCATTTACCAAAGTACTGCTGCCCGACCTGATGCCCGGAATACTGTCGGGATTCTTCCTGGCTGCAACGATGTCGCTCGACGATTTTGTGATAACGTATTTTACCAAAGGACCGGGAGTCAACACTCTGTCGACTCTCATATACGGTGAGATAAGAAAAGGCATCAAGCCCGAAATGTATGCTCTTTCATCGATACTGTTTCTGATGGTCCTCGTCATACTTGTGATAACAAACGTTAAATGGGGCTCTCCTGCTCCTTCGGATAATGATAAAAAGGCGGTGTGAACAACAATGAGAAAAGTAACTGTAATAAAAAGAGCTGTATGTACTGTCCTTGGTATGTGCATGGTCACGTTATGTGCATGCTCGCAAAATACTGCTGCCGACGCTTCCGTCGAAGAGCCTTCGGAGCAGAGTCTGACTGTCTTTAATTACGGGGAATACCTCGATCCTGTCATGATCGAAAAGTTCACGAAAGAGACCGGGATCAAGATCAATTATGAAGAAGCTTCAACTCCCGAGGAAATGTATACCAAATACATCTCGGGCGGCATCTCATACGATCTTCTGTGTACATCCGATTACATGGTAAAGCGTCTGATCGACGAGGGCGAAGTCCAGAGCGTCAACTACAGGGCGATGGAAAACTTCGCAAATATAGATCCCGAATTCCTTAAACTTTCCGAGAACTTCGATCCGGGTAACAAATATTCACTTCCGTATTTCTGGGGCACGGTCGGAATCCTGTATAACACAAAGCTTGTGAAATCCCCGGTGGACAGTTGGGATGTCCTTTTTAACGGCGATTATAAAGGACAGATCATCATGCAGGATTCAATGCGGGATTCATTCATGGTCGCGCTCAAGTATCTCGGATACTCAATGAACACAAAAGATGAAGATAAGATAAGGGAAGCTGCCGATCTTCTCAAAAAACAGAAAAGCGATGTGGAGAGTTATCTCGTTGATGAGGCAAGGGATGAAGTCGTTGCGGAAAACGCGGTTATGGCTGTCGTATACTCGGGAGAAGCTTATCTCGGGCATTCGTACAATCCCGATCTTGCATATGTGGTTCCGAAGGAAGGGAGTGATCTCTGGGTTGATTCGTGGGTTGTGACGAAGAACTGCAAGAACATGGAAGCCGCGGAGAAGTTCCTTGACTTCCTGTGCCGTGAAGATGTCGGGATGGCCAATTTCGAATACATATACTATTCGACCCCGAACAAAGCCGTTGTATCGGCCATGGATCCCGAACTTTCATCCGATCCCGCGATCGTTCCGGATTATGAATCCCTCAGCAACTGTGAAGTCTATGAGGCACTTGACGAGCATACTACAAATCTCTACAACGAGCTGTGGAAAGAGATCAAATCCGAATAGATCATCTGATCCTTTCGGGGAAACCTATCTTCTTCTGCACCTTGCGAAGAGTCTTGTTTGATACGTACTGTGCCTTTTCGGCATTGTTCTTTATAACCGAATCGATATAGTCTTTGTTCTTTTCAAGCTCTGCCATCTTCTCCTGAAGAGGGCGGAGCTTTTCAACTACACTCTCACCGACCGCGGTCTTGAAATCGCCGTAACCTTTTCCTTCGAATTCAGCCTCGATCGCATCGCGGCTCTTGCCAGTGCATGCACTGTATATATCCATCAGATTGCATATACCCGGCTGCTCTTCCTCGTTATACTTAACGCATGCGAGTGAATCGGTAACGGCACGCTTGAACTTTCTCATTATCGTGTCGGGATCGTCCATCAGATAAATGCTCGCATTCGGATTCTCGTCCGATTTACTCATCTTCTTTGACGGATCCTGAAGGCTCATGATCTTCGCACCGACCTTTCCGATGTAAGGTTCGGGGATCGTGAACACATCACCGTATATACCGTTGAATCTTCCGGCAATATCCCTTGTCAGTTCGAGATGCTGCATCTGGTCTATACCGACCGGGACAACATCAGCCTGATACAGAAGAATATCCGCAGCCATCAGCACCGGATATGTGAAGAGTCCGGCATTGATGTTGTCTGCGTGCTTCTGCGATTTGTCCTTGAACTGGGTCATCCTTGAAAGCTCACCCATGTATGTATAGCAGTTCAGTATCCATGCAAGCTCCGCATGACCCGATACATGCGACTGGTAATATATGCAGTTCTTCTCGGGATCAAGACCCGCCGCTATATATAATGACAGCAGTTTCCTGGCGCGGCTTCTGAGTTCTGCCGGATCCTGTCTGACCGTTATCGAATGCATATCGACAACACAGTAGAAACATTCGTATTCATCCGAAAGCTTTACCCAGTTCTGCAACGCTCCGAGATAATTTCCGAGTGTCAGATTACCCGTTGCCTGCATTCCCGAAAACAAAACCTTCCTGTCACCAATCATTTCAGATCTTCCTCTTTTCTTTTATCTGTTACGGCCGTTTTTCCATCGGCCGCGCATTCCGTCGAAGTCAATACAGCAATAGTTCTGTCGGGTACGGTTACCCTGTCCGCACCTTCCGAGAGCGTCTTATGTACGATCATGCCCGCATTCTCATTGCATGTCAAAAGACACACTTTCCAGGCAAGTCCTTTGGAGAGTTTGGGAAGCGCAAATGTATGATCCTCCCAGTGCATGTTGTATGCGATGAAAAAGAAATCGTCCTCTTTCACTCTTGTAAGACGTGCATACTTGCCGCATATCATAAGTCCGATATGCCTGAGATGATTGTCGAACTTCGGATTCCACGCCATGTCACCGTGATATGACAGGTCCGGGAAACCGCATGCCGCATAGTCCATTATCCGGAATTCCCTTTCCGGATGAAGCACCGGATGTGATGTACGAAGCTTAATGAGGAACTTCGTGAAATCATATATCTCCTGAGTCGTTTTGTTCTGTTTCCATACGACCCATCCTGTTTCATTATCCTGACAGTACGGATTGTTGTTACCGTTCTGTGTATTGCAGTATTCATCCCCCGCAAGGAGCATCGGTGTACCCTGCGCGAGGAGCAGGAATACAAGAGCATTCTTGATCTGTTTAATGCGAAGCGAGATTATCGACTTCTTCCTGGACATTCCCTCAATGCCGCAGTTCCAGCTGTAATTGAAGTTCTCTCCGTCCGTGTTGTCCTCGCGGTTTTCCTCGTTGTGTTTGTAATCGTATGACACAAGATCCCTGAGCGTGAATCCGCAGTAGTCGGTAATGAAATTGACCGTATGTACATCGGAAGGATTCAGCCGCTGTCTGTAAAGGAAGTCAGCTATCTGATTTTCATCACTCTTTAGGAATTTGCGGCATGTATTCATGAAATCGGAATTCACGAACGCCATGTTCCTGTTGCAGCCGTATTTCTTATGTACGATCGAATCCTTGTCAAAGAACGGATTATATATTTTGCGGTCACGAAGATAAACGTCTGCCGCGATCATATCCATCGGGATGTCCGAACCCATCAGGAAGAATCCGTCGAC
>JAFZRD010000009.1 GCA_017620055.1 Lachnospiraceae bacterium | reverse complement strand
TCGTAAGGAACATCGAGAACATCAAGTCGGCTTTTTCATGGAACGAGGGATTCAAGGAGTATTTTGCGGTCAAGGCTACACCGAACCCGTTCCTTCTGAGCCTTATGAAAAATCACGGGATCGGCGTTGACTGCTCAAGCCTTACGGAACTGATGCTTTCAAAGGCTGCGGGTTTTTCCGGTGACGATATTATGTTCTCATCGAATGAGACGCCGGCTGAGGATTATATCCTTGCAAAACAGCTCGGTGCGATCATCAATCTCGATGACATCACACATATCGATTATTTCGATAAACTGTGCGGTCTCAATGAGACGATGAGCATACGTTACAATCCCGGCGGCGTGTTCACGGTCAGCAACGGGATCATGGATAATCCGCAGGATGCCAAGTACGGGATGACGACCGAGCAGATGTACGAAGCCGTCAGGATACTTATGGACAGAGGCGTCAAACACTTCGGTATCCATTCGTTCCTTGTGAGCAATACGGTTACGAACGATTATTATCCGATGCTCTCCGAGCAGCTTTTCGCACTTGCTGCGGATATTCACGAGAAGACGGGTGCACATATCGCGTTCGTGAACCTTTCGGGCGGAGTCGGTATTCCCTATACACCCGATCAGGATGCGAACGACATATTTGTGATCGGCGAAGGTGTTCGCAAAGTATATGAGAAGATCTTTGTTCCGAAGGGTATGACGGACGTAAAGATATTTACCGAGATGGGAAGATACGTGATGGGACCTTACGGTGCGCTTGTTACGAAGGCCATCCACGAGAAGCACATATACAAGGAGTACATCGGTGTCGATGCGTGTGCGGTCAATCTGATGCGTCCCGCGATGTACGGAAGTTATCATCATATAACGGTGCTCGGTAAAGAAGATGAGCCCGCGACGAACACATACGATGTTGTCGGAGGACTGTGCGAGAACAACGACAAGTTCGCGATCGACAGAAAGCTTCCGAAGATCGACAAGGGTGATTACCTGTTCATTCACGACGCCGGTGCGCACGGGTTTGCAATGGGGTATAATTACAACGGAAAGCTCCGGAGCGCCGAAGTGCTTGTTCATCCGGACAGAAGTTTTGAGATGATAAGACGTGCCGAGACGCCGGCCGACTATTTTGCAACATTTGATTTCTCTGATTACAGCTTAGTATAGATCACACAAAGGAGAGAGGTAGACAATGAAAACGAAAAAGAGACAGTCACTGAAAAAAACGCTTCTTACAAAGATCATTATCTATGTGGCGATCATCGTTGTCGTTATCACGCAAATAAGCATTAAGCTTGCTTCGGATAACATCCAGTCGCTCATGAACAATATCCTTGCAAGAGAGTCTGCAACCTACGCGAGTGAGATTCACAGCTGGTGGGCAAGCATTGAGGACAGAGTTCAGCAGACCGCTGACGTCATCAGGAATACTCCGGAGATTTCTTATGATGATACTCTTGCCATGTTGTTGAAGCTCACGGAACTCGATCCGGATTCACAGGATATATACATGGCATATGGCGATACCGGCAAATTCCTTGACGGTTCGGGCTGGGTACCTGATGATACGTTCGTATTCACCGACAGGCCATGGTTCCAGGGAGCCCTTGCACAAAAGGGTGATATCTATTCTTCGGAACCCTATGTTGATGCCTCAACAGGCAAGACATGTCTGGCATGCGCGATCATGATAAAGGACAATGTTGTTCTGTCAAGTGATATCAATTTCGATAAGGTCGCGGAAAAGGTAAGTGACTTCGACTCGCTTTCTTCCGATGCCAAGTATTACATAATAAACAAAGAGACCAAGGACATACTTATCAGTAATGTGACTGATGCAGTAGGACAGAACCTGACATCGGCAACAGATCCCATAGCTGCGGGACTTGCGCCCATATTTGATTCACTCAAAACAGACGCTGCCGCCGGCGGCGAAAAAGTTGTTACCGCAAAGACTTCCGCAGGTTCGCAGATGTTTACTGCAACAGACATTGAAGAGACATCATGGGTAGTTGTAAGTGCAGTTCCTTCGTCACTTCTGTCAAACAGTATCTGGAAGGTTATGCTCATAACATTCGCCAGTGCGATCATCCTTCTTGCCATCCTGTCGGCGGTAATGTACATCATGATCAAGAGAGCTATAGATCCGGTCATCACGGTTACCGAGCGTATCACTGATATCAGTAAGGGTGACTTCACCGTTAACCTTGTTCCGGAAGGAAACAATGAGATCACGACTCTTGCCGAGAGCCTGAACGAATACATTGCGAAGATGAGGAACACGTTCAACAGCCTTGTCGGTATCTCTGGGGCTATGAACAGCCGCGCCGGTGAATGTTTCGATATCTCACATTCACTCTCCGATGCAAACAGCAATCAGGGAGAGTCAATTGAGAAACTCAATGTTACTCTTAACGACATGAACCAGTCCATCGAGGACATCGCCAATGCGGCGACTGATCTTGCTACAACATCCAGTGAACTTGCCCGAAATGCCGAGGATGTCAAGAACCTCTGCGATGAAACGCTTGATGCATCTGCAAAGGGAAGAGATGAGATGGAGAGCATGACGAAGAACGTCAGCACTCTTAACGATACGATCGGAGAACTCAGTTCACTCATCAGCCAGACTGCCAAATCCATCGAAGAGATCACCGGTATCACCGATACGATCAATGCGATCTCCGAACAGACAAACCTTCTGTCGCTCAATGCTTCAATAGAGGCGGCACGAGCAGGTGAAATGGGTAAGGGATTCGCGGTTGTCGCAACCGAGGTCGGAACTCTTGCAAACCAGTCATCCGAGGCTACCGAGACGATCAAACGGCTTGTTGAAGGTATCACGAGGAACATCTCGGATATCAACCACAAAGCCGAGATATGCGTGAGCGATATGGAAGCGTGCCTGACAGCCGTTACGGGTGCGAACGAGTCATTTAACAAGATTTACGGAGATGTTGCAAAGGCTACCGACGGTATCAATGAGATAGCAACCGGTATAGAGAGGATCAACGACGTTGCTTCGAACAACGCAGCAACGACGCAGGAGCAGGCTTCGAACATTTCCGAAGTGCTCGGCCTGTCGAACATGATCGTTTCCGCGAGCAGCAAACTTCGCGAGGAGACCGAGAATATCACAAATATCTCGGAGAACCTCAATAAATACTCTGATGAGATCAATTCGGATCTGTCTCAGTACACGGTATAAGTAATGGATATTAAGATACTTTTTGATCTGGCTGTATTGATATTTGCGGCAAAAGCTCTCGGCCTTCTGTGCAGAAGAGTGGGAGCGCCGCAGGTAGTCGGAGAGATCGTGGCCGGACTGCTTGTCGGGCCATCGATCCTCAATGCCGTTTCCGTCAATGATACGATCGAAGTATTTGCCGAGATCGGCGTGATCATGCTGATGTTTGCCGCGGGTCTCGGAACGGATCTGAAACAGCTTAAAAGATCCGGATTCAAATCGTTCCTTGTGGCACTTATCGGCGTGCTTGTGCCCCTTGTTGCGGGCTTTGCATTGTACGGTCTGTTCTACGGGTTTGCGGCTCCGCCTTCAAAGGGATTCTACACCGCGCTGTTCATGGGTACGATAATCACGGCGACGAGCGTATCGATCACCGTGGCGGCGCTTTCCGAAATGGGAAAACTTACATCCGAAGTCGGTACGACCATTGTCGGTGCCGCGGTCATAGATGACGTTATCGGAATAATCGTTCTGACATGCGTTGTCGGAGGCGCGGGCGGTGACGGAAATGTAGGTATCGTGCTTCTGAAGATCGCGCTGTTCTTCGCAGCGGCATTCGTTATCGGGCTCGTTGTCCACAAACTTATGGACATTCTCGAGAGCAAGCATCCGCATAC
>JAFZRD010000001.1 GCA_017620055.1 Lachnospiraceae bacterium | reverse complement strand
TGGCCGATGCAGATGATATTGACAAGCTCCTGTCCCTCGGGGATACCGAGGACATCGGGGAGAGTGTCGTCAAATATACCCATGATAACGGTTCCGAGTCCGTACTCGTGAGCCGCCAGACAAAACGTCTGTGATGCGATGCCCGCATCGAACATCTGCCATGTATCCTTACGTGATGTCGTATATGAACCGTCCTTCTCGAAACCGCATCTGCCCTTGACGACGCACACGGCGATCAGCATCGGAGCGGACTCCATCGTTCCCGCATTGTATGTGAATCCCGTAGTACAGTCCTTGGCGATCCTGGCCTTGAGAGCGGGATCTTCTATAGCGATATATCTGACGATCTGCGTATTCTTCCAAGAAGGAGACCACGAAGCAGCCTCGACGATTTTCTCAAGAGTTGCGTGATCGACAGGCTCGTCGGTGTACTTGCGGATACTTCTGCGTGTGCGGATGTTCTCGAGTGTTTCCATAGTAAGTTCCTTTCGTAAAGTGAGCAGCGAAGGCGGCGACAATTTCTCACGAGACAGCCCGTGCGGCTTCTCGATTCCTACCCGGGGGTCCATAGAGTAGACGCGTCACGGGTGACGAGCTGAGAAATTCGTGCGTCCGACTGAGCTGCCTTTTAATCATTGGAATAATTCTATCGTATCCGTCATCGATTTGCAACGGAATTTACAATATCGTCGCTTCAAGCCCCGGACAGCTGTCCTCGATCGCTCTCGCAAATGAGCGCGCCTGCTCATCTGACCTTCCGTAAAGTGCGACCGCAACGAGTCTGTCGGTATAACGCAGCATCAGATCGTGTGACGTCACCCTTGAAGAGATTGCAGCCGACATCTTTTTGACAAATGATGACAGTTCCGGTCCCGCAAGAGCATCGTCGGAAGGTCCGGCGAAGATCACCTGGTACCGCTCTCCCTTCTTCTCCATCAGTTTTATGATGTAACACAGCATCCTGATGTGCGACGGATGTATTATCTTTTGTCCGCTGAGAAGGTCTCCCTGAAGGCGGGTCTCAAGAAGCGACGACTTCGTAACGCATCCCGCTTTATCGACAGCCATTCCTTCGACCGTGTTTTCTCTCATTCCCCCGCGTTCAATAAGCTTTATGAACGCCTCCGTAAGCTTCGGATCGAATTGCGATCCCAGGCAGCATTCAAGCTCGTAGCGGACTTCTTCATTCGTCAGTCTCTTCCTGTAAACGCGATTTGAAGTCATCGCATCATAACTGTCCGCAAGACACAATATCCTTGCGACAAGAGGTATTTCCTCACCTTTGAGTCCGTCGGGATATCCCGTGCCGTCATATCTCTCGTGGTGTGATCTGACACCGTCAAGCACTCCCTCTATCTCGCTTCCCATGGAACTCATCAGCTCGTATCCTATCTCGGTATGTCTCTTCATGAGGCTGAATTCCTCACTCGTCAGTTTACCCGCTTTATTGAGCACGCTGTCTGCAACGCCAATCTTACCGATATCATGAACGAGTCCTATGTAGTGGATACGCACTATGTCTTCTTCCGTAAGACCGTACTGCGGGGCGATCTCCCGCGCCAGAAGCTGCGCATACAGCCCGACACGCTCCGAATGTCCGCCGGTATATTCATCTCTCGCATCGATCGCACCCGCGATCGTCTCGATCGTATTGTTCATCATCTCGGTACGCTGTCTCTCATGCGCCCTGAACTCCTCGAACACATCATGTATCGTCTGGAGCACGGTCGCGACCATGAGTCCGAGCAGCCCGATACAGACATATGCCCCGAATACTGCAAACTCGGCGAAGTAGAAACGGGCAAGTTCGACAAAACCGATCACTATGAAAAATATCCCGCCCGCGATATTGATGATGTATGATCTCGCACTTCCGTTCCTGATATCGGCGATGATACTGACTATGACAACGACCGCACACAGTCCCGTAAGAGCGTGGCTTATCGGAAGAGTTACGTACAGCGGTGCGATCCCGGTAACCGAGAGGATGATATTAATGATCATCTGAAACAGACATACCGCTTCCGTGATGACATATATCCTGTGATATTTTCTGTGCTGCACTTCATCAAAATACAGACAGACAAGCGGTCCTATCAGTTCGAGTGTATAGTATGAAAAATACTGCGAAAGCGAAGGTCTCGAGAAGATCAGCTGACGGATTATCGATTCGGAGAACATCCACATCGTAACATCCGTAACAAGAATACCCAGATATGCAGCCGCACCCGTGCTGTATCTCTTGCGAAGCAGCATTGCGGCTATAGTGATCAAAAGACCCGAGAAGAACGCGACTACGGATATAATGCTTACGGGCAGGCCGCGCCTTATGATATCAAACCATGAATTGTTGCCGTGACCGAGGGTAATACCGTTGATACTCCCTTTTGTCTTGATCGTGATATGGATCGATACCTTTTTCCCGGAATCCGGACTGTCGATCGGAGTAACAATGTAAGCACTCGGAATATAATAACTCATCCCCTTTATGGAATTGCTCGAATACTCCTCACGTACATTTCCGTCAATGTATATCGCAACATCTTCCATCGAGGACCTGACCATAAGACTCATCCCGTTACTTAAATCAGGAGGAAGTGTGTTGCTTATTATGACTTCATCGCCGGACTGTGCATCCAGATAAAAAGGCAGCGAGACATCAGTTGTCTCGCCTTTGTATGTACACTTCCATCCCTCATTAAAGCTCGTGGAATCGAACATTCCGATAGATGCTTCTTCGGAATTGTCACGGTCCAGAAGCGCGATCGTCATGGTCAGCAGATTGAGCGTGAAAAGAACGATCATGACAAACTTGACCGTCTCGAAAAACTTCTCTGTCCATCCCGCCTTGGCCACGGGACTGTTTCCGCTGTTAACAGGGCTCCTCAATCTTCACCTCGTCTGTCCGTCGCCGTATATCTTGTACTTGTATGATGTGAGTTCGGGAAGTCCCATCGGTCCTCTTGCATGAAGCTTCTGTGTGCTGATGCCTATCTCGGCTCCGAAACCGAACTCAAATCCGTCGGTGAAGCGTGTGCTGGCATTGACGTAAACACATGCGCTGTCCACACCGGCCAGGAACTTCTCCGCGTTATCTTTATCGTTGGTTATGATCGCTTCCGAATGATGGGTTGTGTATTTATTGACGTGTGCGATCGCCTCATCAACATCCGATACGATCTGAAGAGATATGACCGGTCCCAAAAACTCGGTCGCATAATCCTCTTCGGTCGCTTCTTTCATATCCGCCGTAGATCCGGGAGCCAGCATGAATGCACGTTCCCCGGCCCTGATCTCAATATCCTTTGCCTTAAGGCTCTTACATATGGCAGGGATCGCGATCCCGGCTATACTTTCATGCACAAGAAGTGACTCGCATGCATTGCACACACCCATACGCTGGGTCTTGGCATTGAATATTATGTTAACCGCCATATCGATATCGGCACTCTCGTCAACAAAAATATGACAGTTTCCCGTCCCGGTTTCTATGACGGGTATCGTGGAGTTCTCGACAACGGACCTGATAAGTCCGGCACCTCCGCGCGGTATCAGAAGATCGATGTACTTATCGAGCTTCATCATCGCGGTTGCCGTCTCGCGCGAAGTATCGGTGACAAGCTGTATCGAATCCGGAGTTATGTCAACCGATGCAAGTGCTTCCCTTATGACTCCTACAATCGCTGTATTCGAATTGATCGCATCGCTCCCTCCGCGGAGTATCACGGCATTTCCCGTCTTGAAACAGAGCGAGAACGCATCCGATGTAACATTCGGACGCGATTCGTATATGATACCGATCACTCCCATCGGAACCCTGACCTTTTGGATCCTGAGACCGTTCGGGCGCGTCGTCTCGGAGAGTATCTCTCCTATCGGATCGGGCAGATCGCAAACGCTCCTGACACCGAGTGCCATATCACCTATACGCTTCTCATCCAGTCTCAGGCGGTCGAGCATCGCCTCCGATGTCCCGCGCTCCTTAGCATATTCAAGGTCTCTTGCATTTTCTTTTATAAGAAGTGCACTGTTTGCTTCAAGAGCATCCGCAACAGCAAGAAGACCTTCGTTCTTTTTCGCCGTGGAAAGGCTCTGAAGGCTGAAT
>JAFZRD010000008.1 GCA_017620055.1 Lachnospiraceae bacterium | reverse complement strand
GATCTCATTCCGGGACTGCCGCAGGTCTTTGCGCCCACAAGCCCGCTCTTTACGGTGCTCAAGAAGGCTGCGGTATATTCCCTCGTTGCCGTATCGATGAACCTTTTGAACGGTTTTACAGGACTGTTCTCGCTCGGACAGGCGGGATTCATGCTTCTGGGGGCATATACGTACGCGATACTCATGGTACCCGCTGCGCAGAAAGAGCAGGTTTACTATCTGTTCGAAGGCTGCGCATTTGATTTTTCCCTCCTCGATATGTTTGAGGGAATATTCGGATCAACGGGAGCCGGCGGCGCGGTCGCGATGATACTCGCGTGCCTTATCGCGCTGATCCTTGCGGGATGCGTTGCGGGATTCTTCTCATATCTGATCGGTATTCCGGTCCTTCGTCTCAAAAGCGACTACCTGGCAATAGCAACCTTGGGTTTTGCCGAGATACTCCGTGCGATCTTCCAGTGGCAGAAGCTCGGTAAGGTTACGAACGGAGCCAACATGATAAAAGGTTTTCCGACGTTTTCGAGCTTCAACATAACGAACGCTTCGGGAGCTACGGTACTGCGTCTTTCGACATTCGTGCCGTTCCTGATCTCGGCACTGTGCATTACGGTGATCATACTGCTCATCAACTCATCGTACGGACGTGCTTTCAAATCGATCCGCGATGACGAGGTCGCTGCGGAAGCGATGGGTGTGAGCTTATTCAAACATAAGATGATGTCATTCGTGATATCGAGCTTTTTCGCCGGCGTAGGCGGCGCGCTCTTCGCGATGTATGTTGCGAATGCGCAGGCCAAGGCGTTCACGTCGGTCATGACATATGAGATACTCCTGATCGTTGTCATCGGCGGGATCGGATCGGTCAGCGGAAGCATCCTTGCGACGTTCCTCTATGTCGCATGTTCCGAATGGTGGCTCAGGTTCCTGGACAGCGAACAGTACCTCGGAAACTTCCGTGTTCCGCTCCTCAGAAACGGATTCCGTATGGTCGTATTCTCGGTCGTCATCATGGTCATCGTCCTGTTCTTCTCACAGGGCATCATGGGCGATCGCGAGCTGAACATAGGCGGGCTCCTTAAAAAGATCTCCAAGAGATCGGAAAGGAGATCATAGCCATGGGAAACGCACTGCGACTTGAAAACGTGACGATGCAGTTCGGCGGCGTGGTCTCCGTGAACAACCTTTCGCTGGAGGTCCCCGAGAAGAAGATAATCGCGCTGATCGGCCCCAACGGCGCCGGCAAGACGACCGCATTCAACTGCATAACAGGCGTATATCAGCCGACCAACGGCCTTATAGAATTCATGGGCAAGCCAATGGTACGAAACCACCCTGCGGGAAAATCACTTAAGACCTACAAGGGTGAAGAGGCCGGGAAGTTTGCAAACGATCCGGTACTGGCCCCGACTCCCGACCAGATAACGGGACTCGGTATAGCGAGAACATTCCAGAACATCCGTCTGTGGAAGAGCATGACGGTATTCGACAACGTTCTCATTGCAAAGCATCAGCATGCAAAACAGAACGTATTCTCGGCAACATTTCGGAAGAACATGGCCGAAGAGAAGAGGATGCGCGAGGAGACGATGGCACTTCTTGAAGAGCAGGGACTCGATGCATACAAGGATGAGCTTGCAACGAGCCTTCCCTACGGACTTCAGCGTCGTCTTGAGATAGCAAGGGCACTTGCGACGAATCCGAGCCTTCTGCTCCTCGATGAGCCCGCAGCCGGAATGAACCCGCAGGAGACCGCGGAACTGGCTGATTTTGTCCGTCAGACGCGAGAGAAATATGATCTTACGGTTTTCCTTATCGAGCATCATATGGATCTTGTCATGAATGTTTCGGACTATATCTACGTAATAGATTTCGGCAGCGAGATAGCCCGCGGAATACCGGAAGAAGTACAGAACAACAAACGTGTCATCGAGGCTTACCTCGGTGTCGGTGATGAGGAATAAACATGAGCGATGTGCTTTTACAGATCAAGGACCTGAAGGTCAGATACGGCGGTATCGAGGCCGTCCGCGGCATCAGTTTTGATGTCAGGGCCGGCGAGATAGTCACGCTTATCGGTGCGAACGGTGCCGGAAAGAGTTCCACGCTCCGCACGATATCGGGACTGGTAAAACCTTCGGAAGGAAATGTGATCTTCGACGGAGTCGATATTACCGGAAAGGATCCGACACAGATCGTATCCCAGGGACTGATGATGGTGCCGGAAGGAAGGCGCATATTCCCGAACCTTACGGTGCTCGAGAACCTTAAGATAGGAGCTTATCTTCGCAAGGACAATCTCGATGCGGATATCGAAAACGTATATAAGTATTTCCCGCGGCTGAAGGAACGCGCATGGCAGGAGGGCGGTACGCTCTCGGGCGGTGAGCAGCAGATGCTCGCGGTCGGACGTGCCCTTATGGGACGCCCTAAGCTTCTGATGATGGATGAGCCCTCGCTCGGACTCGCACCTATCGTTGTGCAGGATATATTCAAGATCATCAGACAGATCAATGAGGCAGGCACAACGGTCCTGCTCATAGAACAGAACGCAAATATGGCCCTTCACGTCGCCGACAGGGCGTATGTCATAGAAAACGGTAAGATCCTCATGGAAGGTCCCGGTAAGGAGCTCCTTGAGGACGAGAAGGTACGTGCGGCCTATCTTGGCAGCACATCAGGAGGTGTTTCATGAAGAAAATACTGTTTGCCGCGTCTGAATGCGTTCCGTTCATCAAGACAGGGGGATTGGCGGATGTTGTCGGGTCATTGCCGAAGTGCTTCGACAAGAGATATTTTGATGTGCGCGTGATCATCCCGAAGTATCTGTGCATCTCGAAAGAGTACACGGACAAGATGGAGTACATCGATTCCTTCTACATGGATATCGGTAACGATAACAAGTACGTCGGCATATTCAAGACGGAATATGAGGGCGTAACGGTTTATTTTGTTGATAACGAGTTCTATTTCTCCGGAGCCAAGCCCTACGGAGACCTTCTGTGGGATCTCGAGAAGTTCATTTTCTTCTCAAAGGCCGTACTCTCAGTACTTCCCGTGATCGGCTTCCAGCCCGATGTGGTACACTGCCACGACTGGCAGACAGGTCTGATCCCGGTATTCTTGAAAGAGCGTTTTCATGAAGGAGAGTTCTTCCGCAACATGAAATCGGTCATGACTATCCATAACCTCAAGTTCCAGGGCGTTTGGGACGTTGAGACGGTAAGGACGCTCTCGGGCCTCCCGGATTACTTCTTTACACCTGACAAACTTGAAGCGTACAAGGACGGTAACCTCTTAAAAGGCGGCCTTGTATTTGCCGATGCGATCACGACCGTATCGTATACGTATGCCGAGGAGATCAAGATGCCGTTCTACGGCGAGGGACTCGACGGACTTCTGCGTGCCCGTGCTAACGACCTTCGCGGTATCGTGAACGGTATTGATTACGACGAGTATAACCCGATGACCGACAAGTTCATCGTGAAGCCTTACAACGCCAAGGATTTCCGTAAGGAGAAGGTAAAGAACAAACTGGCCCTTCAGGAGGAACTCGGTCTTGATAAGGACGAGAAGAAGATGATGATCGGTATCGTCAGCCGGCTTACGGACCAGAAGGGATTCGACCTGATCGCTTACGTTATGGATGAACTGTGCCAGGATAACGTTCAGATAGTCATCCTCGGAACCGGTGAGGAGCGCTACGAGAACATGTTCAGGCATTTCGACTGGAAGTATGCCAACAAGGTTTCGGCCAACATCTATTATTCCGAAGCCCTTTCACACAAGATATATGCAGCCAGCGACGCATTCCTGATGCCTTCGCTCTTCGAGCCGTGCGGCCTGTCACAGCTCATGGCGCTTCATTACGGAACACTTCCTATTGTCCGCGAGACCGGCGGCCTCAAGGACACTGTAGAGCCCTACAACGAGTATGAGAGCTCGGGAACCGGCTTCTCATTCATGAACTACAATGCGCACGAGATGCTCGGTTGCATCAGAAACGCCGAGCGTATCTACTACGACAAGAAGCGTGAATGGAACAAGATGGTGGATCGCGCAATGGCCGCGGACTTCTCATGGGAAGTATCCGCCCTCAAGTACCAGGAGCTGTATGACTGGCTCATCGGATAAGTTGTCAAAAGGGACGGTTCTTTTTGACACATTTCAATAGCACCGATCAAGACGATCTTCTACGGTATGTTCATTGAACGCCTGCGGAAGATCGTTTATTTTATTCGAGAAATGCCAAATATGAAACATCAGATGCAATAATGGAAATAAAAAAGCAAAAAATAGAAACACTATTCTCTTTGTCTGCGCTGTGACCGAGAAAGTCAATGACGACCCTTGCATCTCACAATCCTAATACGAAGCACATCTCCGCTATAAATGGACTAGAAGAAGCGAAAATCATCACTGCAGTCCAAATTTAAAATAAAAATTGCACATATTTGGACTGCAGTGTATAATAGAACATGGTTAAATCATACATATGCCAAGGGGAAAAAATATGAAAGTAATCGGAAGAAAAGCTGAAAAAAAGGAACTGGAATATTATGCCGAAACAAAAAAGTCGGAGTTGGTATGCATATATGGAAGGCGTAGAGTAGGTAAGACATTTCTTGTTGAACAGACATTTGGTGAATACTTTGCTTTCAGAGCGACCGGACTGGAAAAAGGAAAGACAAGAGACCAGCTAAAAGCCTTCAACGCAAGACTTATAAAGCATG
>JAFZRD010000098.1 GCA_017620055.1 Lachnospiraceae bacterium | reverse complement strand
CGGCCTTCCGTTTGAAATAGTGGAGATCGGTGCGATCAAGCTCGGCCGCAGGATGCGCATCATAGATGAATTTGAAGAAGTCATAAGGCCGAGGATCTATCCCCGCATGCATTTCATGACCACCAGGATCATCCAGCTTGACAAGGAAGATCTTGAAAACGGCAAGGAATTTCCCGAAGTTATGGAACATTTTCTTGACTGGTGCGGCGGCAAATACAGGTTCTGTATATGGGGAACCCTTGATATCACGGAGCTGCAGCGCAACATGTGCTACTACGGAATGGACGAGCTGACGAGCAAACCGCTTCCTTTTCTTGATGTTCAGAAGCTCTACAGCCTGGCATACGAGGACGGAAGAGCAAGGCGTTCGCTTGAATATGCAGTCGATGAGCTCGGCATAGAGAAGGACAGGCCGTTCCACCGTGCGAACAATGACGCATATTATACCGCGAAGGTTCTCGAACGGATCCACAAGGATCATTCGGAAGTCGAAAGCTACCTGTCATACGATCTGTTCATGCTCCCGAAGGACAAGCACGACGAGATCAAGGTCAAGTTCAAGACATATTCCAAATACATATCAAGAGAATTTGCGGACAAGACTAAGGCGATGGAAGATAAAATGGTATCTTCCACGAAATGCTGCGTATGCGGCAGACAGACCAAGAAGCTTGTCAAATGGTTTTCGGTCAACGGCCGTCACTATTATTACGTCGGCATCTGCAAGAGACACGGATACGTCAAGGCAAAGGTCAGGATGAAAAAAGCGGATGACGGTAACGTGTTCGTCGTTAAGACGATGAAGATCATCGACGAAGCAAGCGTTGACCAGATAAGGGAAAAGCAGGAAAAGCTCCGCGCCCAGAGAGCCGAGAGAAGACACAGGGAATGATGGAAGACCATGAGACTTAAGAATGTACCGGGCTCCCGGGAAGCTGTAGCGGACAGTCCCTTTGTGATAACAGAGCCTGACGCCTGTAAGGGCCGCTGGGCATCGGATGTATTTAAAAACGGCAATCCCATCAACATAGAAGTCGGCATGGGAAAGGGCAGGTTCATCACAACACTTGCGCAAATGCATCCCGATATCAACTACATAGGTATAGAAAAATACTCAAGCGTACTGATACGCGCGATCGAGAAGGTGGAGGCCGATCCTCTTCCGAACATCCGCTTTATCAGAATGGACGCAGAAGATATAGAACAGGTATTTGAACATGATGAAGTAGACAGGATATACCTGAACTTTTCCGATCCGTGGCCCAAGGACCGCCATGCAAAGAGAAGACTTCCTTCACAAAGATTTCTTGCAAGGTTTGCAAATATCCTTACGGGCGACGGGACTATAGAATTTAAGACAGACAACAGAGATTTGTTTGATTTTGCAATGGAAGAAGCCCCTGCAGCAGGCTGGACGATCACGGAGCACACGTACGATCTTCACAGTGACGCCCGGATGAACGAAGGGAATGTGATGACCGAATACGAAGAGAAGTTCTCGGCGGCCGGCAATCCGATATGCAAATATATTATAAGGCGAGATTAAATGAAAGAACTTGAATATCCGTTTGATGCGAGATTCCTGATAAAAAAGAAAAAATCATTAAAAAGAGAGCTCCTGGCTGCAGATACAAAGTATGTCGAGAAGAAGGTGGCGATCCTCGGCGGATCGACCACGCATGATATCGCTGCCATAATGGAGCTGTTCCTTCTGAACTTCGGTATCAAACCGGAGATCTATGAGAGCGAATACAACAAGTATTGGGAAGATGTGATGTTTGATAATCCGGAACTTACGGAGTTTGCTCCGGATATCATCTACATTCACACGACCAATAAGAATATCTCGAACTACCCGATGATCGGCATGTCGGCTGAAGATGTGGATTCGCTTCTTAGATCAGAGCTGTCAAGGTTTACGGCCATGTGGCAGAAGATCGAGGAAAAGTTCCACTGCCCGGTCATTCAGAACAACTTCGAATTTCCCGCATACAGGCTTCTGGGTAACGCTGACTCCTATAATGTCTCGGGGCGTGTTCGCTTCATCAATTCAATGAATGCTGCATTTTCCGAGTATGCATCATCTCACAAGGATTTTTACATAGAGGACATACAGTATCTGTCGGCATCGTACGGACTAGATGCATGGGCAGATCCTCTTTACTGGCATATGTACAAGTATGCTCTGTCTATGGAGGCTATCCCGACACTTGCATACAGTGTTTCCTGTATCATCAAATCGATATACGGCAAGAACAAGAAGGCACTCACGCTCGATCTTGATAATACGCTTTGGGGCGGCATCGTCGGTGACGACGGTCCCGAGAACCTCGAGATCGGACAGGAAACGAGCATGGGTCAGGTATACAGCGAGTTCCAGGAGTACATCAGGAGCCATAAGGATATAGGTGTGATCCTGACCGTTGATTCCAAGAACGATCATGAAAATGCGATAGCAGGTCTGGAACATCCTGCGGGAACTTTAAAGCCGGATGATTTTGTAGTCATCAAGGCTAACTGGGATCCGAAGAGCAAGAACCTCGTTGATACCGCATCGGAGCTGAATCTCCTGCCGGAGAGCTTCGTGTTCGTCGATGACAACCCGGCGGAGCGAGAGATCATAAGAGCGCAGGTTCCGGGCGTTGCCATACCCGAGCTTGATTCGGTTGAAAATTACATACGCATGATCGATCATGCAGGCTACTTCGAAGTCACGAACCTGTCTGCGGACGATGCAAAGCGAAATGAAATGTACAAGGCGAATGCTCAGAGGGCACAGCTCGAGGCTTCGTTTACCGATTACGGACAGTACCTTGATTCTCTTGAGATGAAGGGCGAGATACGTGCTTTCGAGGCAGTGTATCTTGACAGGATCGCGCAGCTGACGAACAAGAGCAATCAGTTCAACCTTACGACAAAGAGATATTCGCGCGCGGAGATCGAGGAAGTGGCAGACTCCGGCGAGTACATAGACATATACGGAAAGCTTATGGACAAGTTCGGTGACAAT
>JAFZRD010000007.1 GCA_017620055.1 Lachnospiraceae bacterium | reverse complement strand
GAGCTGTCTCCCACCGAAACCTTTCCGAGGTGGGCCGTTGCGTATGCGCTGCTCGTTGAGCCTATGTCACCGCGCTTGATATCAGCGATAACGATCAGTCCCTTCTCTTTGCAGTATTTGACCGTTTCGGTAAATGCGAGAAGTCCCGGTATACCGAACTGCTCGTACATGGCTATCTGCGGCTTTACGGCAGGCACAAGATCGCAGACCGCATCGACTATCGCCTTGTTGTATTCGAGTATGGCAGCGCCTGCCGCCTCGAGTGTCTCGCCGTGATCCGCAATGGCTTTCTTCATGATCTTCGACGGAACATAAGTAAGCATCGGATCGAGACCTACGACTATCGGTGCATCCTTCTTCTTGATCTGTGTAATGAGCTTTGAAATCATGTTATCTACCTCTTCACATATGGATTACGAAAAAAGGACCCGCCCCAAAGGAGCGGGATCCTGTCCTACCGTTCATTCTACACCGTCACCTTTGCCATTGTCTCGGCGTACTTGCGGATGTTCGACGCATTG
Organism: Lachnospiraceae bacterium; assembly: GCA_017620055.1. Next base: position 15,416 of record JAFZRD010000007.1, on the reverse strand, counting down.
GCGTACTTCCTGATCTTGTCACCGTTTACAACGACGAGCGTAGGTGCCTGCATCACCCCGTAGCGCTGCGCGAGCTCCGTGTTCTCCTCGGCGTCAATGAGAACGTAGCTCTCATCCTTGAGGTATTCCTTGGCAAGCTTGCAGTTCGGGCATGTCTTCGTCGTGAACAGATACTTGACGTTCTCTACGGGCTCGACCTGGATCTTCGCATCCTGATCGGTTCCGGACATCTTGACTACCGCAGTCAACGGCCTCTTCATGCTGCTGTTAGCGATGTCGTAAACGACTCTGTTCTTGTATTCCTGGCTCTTGCCGTCGTTCCAGTTCTGGACCGGACGGTAATAACCCGTGATCCTTGAGTATACTTCGGTAGCTGCTCCGCAGTGAGGACAAGACTTGATCTCACCTGCGAGATATCCGTGCTCCTTGCATACCGAATATGTGGGGCTGAGCGTATAGTACGGAAGCTTGTAGTTCTCTGCGATCTTGCGGACGAGAGCCGCAGCTGCTTTCCAGTCGGGAAGCTTCTCTCCGAGGAACGCATGGAATACCGTGCCGCTCGTGTACAGAGTCTGAAGCTCATCCTGGATATCGAGTGCATCGAATATGTCCGGAGTAAAGTCAACCGGCAGATGCGATGAATTCGTATAGTAAGGTGTATCACCCGGGTTGCCTGCCGTCTTGATGTTGGGCCAACGCTTCCTGTCATGCTTGGCAAGACGGTAAGTCGTCGACTCTGCGGGAGTTGCCTCGAGGTTATACAGATCCCCGTACATCTCCTGATAATCCGACAGACGCTCACGCATGTGATTGAGAACTTCCTTCGTGAACTCCTGTGTCCTCGGATCGGTCATATCGGCGCGGAGCCAGTTCGCATTAAGTCCGACCTCGTTCATTCCGATGAGTCCGATCGTCGAGAAGTGATTGTCAAAACTTCCGAGGTATCTCTTCGTATAAGGATACAGTCCCTCGTCGAGAAGTCTTGTGATGACACCTCTCTTTATCTTGAGGCTCCTTGCGGAGATATCCATCATGCGGTTAAGTCTTCTGTAGAAATCATCCTTGTCCGTTGCAAGATACGCGATCCTCGGCATGTTGATCGTAACAACGCCGACCGACCCCGTCGACTCTCCCGAACCGAAGAAGCCTCCCGTCTTCTTGCGAAGCTCGCGAAGGTCGAGACGGAGTCTGCAGCACATGCTCCTGACATCGGATGGCTCCATGTCGGAATTGATGTAATTTGAAAAATACGGTGTTCCGTATTTGCTCGTCATCTCAAAGAGAAGGCGGTTGTTCTCGGTATCGGACCAGTCAAAATCACGTGTTATGGAATACGTGGGTATGGGATACTGGAATCCGCGGCCGTTCACGTCACCTTCTATCATGGTCTCGATGAACGCCTTGTTGATCATGTCCATCTCGGCCTTGCAGTCCTTGTACTTGAAGTCCATTTCCTTGCCGCCGACAAGTGCCGGAAGCTCAGCAAGATCCGCAGGTACCGTCCAGTCAAGCGTGATGTTCGAGAAAGGCGCCTGTGTTCCCCAACGGCTGGGGGTGTTGACTCCGTATACGAATGACTCTATGCACTTCTTGACTTCTCTGTATGAGAGGTTGTCCGCCTTAACAAAAGGCGCAAGATATGTATCGAATGAAGAGAAAGCCTGGGCTCCGGCCCATTCGTTCTGCATTATTCCGAGGAAGTTGACCATCTGGTTGCAAAGAACCGACAGATGTGCCGCGGGTGCAGATGTGATCTTGCCGGAAATGCCGCCGAGTCCTTCCTGGATCAGCTGCTTTAATGACCAGCCTGCACAATAGCCCGTGAGCATTGAAAGATCATGGATATGGATATCGGCGTTCCTGTGAGCTTCCGCGATCTCCTCATCATAGATCTCGGAGAGCCAGTAATTGGCCGTTACCGCACCTGAATTGGAAAGGATCAGTCCTCCGACCGAATATGTGACCGTAGAGTTCTCCTTGACCCTCCAGTCCTCAACCTTGACGTAACTGTTGACGACATCCTTGTAATCGAGGATCGTCGACTTCATGTTACGCATCTTCTCGCGCTGCTTACGATATAATATGTAAGCTTTGGCAACCTCGGTATATCCTGCCTGCTCGAGCACCACCTCAACACTGTCCTGGATATCCTCGACCTGGATCCTGTTCTCTTTCATCTTGGACTGAAAATCAGCCGTTACACGAAGAGAAAGAAGATCGATCATATCGTTGGTGTACTGCTTCTCACACGCATTAAAGGCTTTCATTATCGCATCATTGATCTTAGCGATATTGAAATCCGCCAATTCCCCATCTCTTTTTACTACGCTGAACATTCTCTGACTACTCCCTTCCTGATAAAGCCCCTTATAAAGACCCCTCTGATTGATGATTTAGATGTGCAAGATGTGTATTGAAACGCATTGACTCACCTGCATTGATGAGTATATCATCGCGAAAAAAATACGTCAACACCAAAATACAATATCTTATGTCAACGATTTTACCCCACCACTAGATGTTGTGTTTTTGTTTGTTTGTGATATAGGCTCTGCAAACCCTTTATTTATCGGTATTTGCAAAAAAGAACGGATGATTTTTGAAACAAACCATCCGTACAAAAAACATGGGTTATTAAAAATTATTGTAAACCATGCACAAAAATCATGGGCGATTTTTATCTACTACTCAAGAAGACACTCTCCCGTCTTGCGACCTCGTCATCGGGATAGAGTTCGAGGTACTCTTCGATGCTCTTTTTTGCCGAAGCAAAGTCATAGAGCCTCTCCTGGGCCACGACCCTGTCAAACATCATGCCCTGTTTCCCCTCGCCGTTTCCGAGCGAGAGGCCCGATTCGATCGTCTCGAGCGCACCCTCGAAGTTCCCGCCTTTAAGACGGCAGTTCGCAAGCTGCTCGTATACCCTTCCGGCCGACGAATTCTCCCTTATGTATTCCTCATAGAGAGTCTGTGCGTACCCGTCATCCCCGAGCGCCTCGTACGTCCTCCCGAGATACAGTGTCAGATCCTCGCTGTTTGCCGACTTCTTGGCATTCTCGAGATCGTTCCTTGCGTCGGTGTACGACCCGAGGTAGTATTCCAGGACACCCTTGTTGTAATCCGACAGCTTGTTCCCGGCCGAAATGGCCTTCTCAAGATACGCCGCAGCCTCAGCATCATAACCTTTGGAATGCAGTTCCTCATATATCCCGACGAACCTGTCGTAATTGGTCGGATCAAGTGTTACCGTACTGTCAAAATCACGAAGCGCCTCTTCCTTGTTTCCCATCGCAAGATCGATCTTGCCCCGGAGAAAATAAGCTCCGTCATCCTTCGGTCGTATCGCGAGCACCGCATCGGCGGTCTCGTGCGCCGCCTCCAGATCACCCGCCTTGAACTGTGCAACCGCAAGGTAACACGATATGTCTATGTCAGCCTGCTCAACGAGCCCGTTGGAACATCCGAGAGCCCGTGTAAACGAATCGCATGCGCCGGCAAAATCACCGGCCGCGAGCTGTGCTATCCCCTTTTCGCGGAATATCAGCTTGTCTCCCCCGCCCGCGGATATGACCGAATCCGTAACGGATGAAGCCGTCGCATAATCCCCGGTCTCTATCGCCTCACCGGCGGTCTCGGCCGCACTCTTCTCGCCGCCGCATCCGGAAAGCAGGGCTCCCGCGGACAAAACGGCAACTGCCGTAAGGGTTATTCCGTATTTCATTATTCTCTTTGATGTGCTAAAATCATTTGGTATGGATGCCAACACCAAAACCCCCTTACAAGAACATATTCGTCTGTCCTGCAATGTTCTGAAGATCATCGCATGCGTCATCATGGCGGTGGACCATGTCGGTTACGGGATACTTCATAATTATATGAAGGCTCACGCCATGGATCTGCTTCCCGATACCTACACCTCTTTAAACAGGGCATATGACATATGTCACGGTATCGGAAGACTGGCATTTCCGATCTTCTGTTTCTTCATAGTAGAAGGTTTCATAAGAACGGGAAACGTTTACAAATACGCACTGCGTCTTGCGATATTCGCCGTTATATCCGAAGTGCCTTTCGACCTCGGTCTCTACGGTAAAGTGTTCTATTGGAAACACCAGAACATCATACTCACGTTCTTCATCGCGATCGTGATGCTCATGGTACTGCGTTACATAGAGAACAACGTGTCCGGCTTCTCAGCCCCGGTCATATATCTTACATATGTCTGTGCGATCATTGGATTCTCCGATGCCGCTTACCTGCTGGGCGCCGACTATTCATGGAAATGCATGCTTCTTATCGCGGTGCTCTACCTTGCAAGAAGCACCGGTCCTTTCCGTCTCATCGCGGGTGCCGCTGTGGTTGCCTGGGAGAAATACGCTCCGGCATCATTCGTTCTTCTGTATTTCTACGATCCGGATATCCGTCCGCGGTTCAAATACGCGTTCTACGTATTCTATCCGTTACATCTTCTGGTCATCTACCTTATCGCTTTTCTTATCATCTGACGACGGCGTCGCTTTTAAGCATCTAACAAGCAGGATCACTCCGGCCGTAAATGTGAACAGCGCTATGAACTGGGATGTCGAGAACGGTCCGACCTCTCCTCTGTAATCGTTTCTGAGAAACTCTATAAGAAATCTTCCGACACTGTACATTATCAGATATCCTGCCGTAGCGGTTCCCGGTATATATTCATGTTTCGGCGAATCGGAACTGTCCTTTTTCGGACATGTCATGATGTATGTTCCTGCAAGGATCACAAATATAATGAAGTTCCCCGCTGCCATCATGGGCTGCGTCGGAATGAGCCTTACACCTGCCGGTGCCATAGCACCTTCCGGAAACACGATCGAAAAATGCGATGTCGTCTCTTTGCCGTAGCAGCATCCCGCAAGAAGACATCCTATCCTTCCGAGTGCCTGGTTCAGCGGAACAGCCGCCGCAAACAGGTCGATATACTTGATGAAACGAAGCTTCTTGATCCTGCAGTACACATATATCGTTATGATACCGGTGATGATCCCGCCATAAACCGCAAAGCCTTCGGAGCCGAGCACCGCGAGCGGGTCTTCGAGAAACGAACGGAATTCCACGATCACGTGAAGGAGCTTTCCCCCCGCGAAACCGATCAGCAGCACGAATATCGCCATGTTGGTAAAATCATTATCGGACAGTCCTCTCCTCTTGGCAAGGTAGCTGCCGACAAGTACAGCGGCGATAAAACCGAGTCCTATCATGAGCCCGTATCCGTGAACGGTAAACCGTCCTATATGAAACAGATCTATACACATTATAATTCTTCCCCTGTCGGATAATATTAACAAAAAGCGCGAACCCGAGGTTCGCGCCCATTGCATTTCATTTGATCATTCTACGGACAGTCCGCCCCACTTGTCATCGGGGATGAGTGCCACATATGTCTTACCGGTGTTGAGCACGATCTCGTTACCGTCCATATCGTAGTAACGTGTGGGTGTAACTTCATCCTCCTTGGACCATGTGACCGGTATCGCCTTACCCTGGGTGATGTACCAGCCGTCACGCTGGTAGTCGATCGCGTGGAACATCATGTATCCGTTATCGTCGAACTTGACGTATCTGGCATTCTGAAGAAGAACGTTCGTGAATCCGAGCTGTTCATCGTTGTTACCGGGATCGGTATGCTTCATGCCGTACTCGCTGTACATATAACGCTGTGTAGCGGGATCGTATTCAAGCTTCGAACCGTTGTGCTTGAAAGGAAGCTCAACCTTCGTGCAGTCCTTGACGCTGGGCTTGCCGGAAAGGTCATTGATCTCGCTGTCGCTTGTTACGAACTGGTAGTGCGGTCCGCCTTTATAGTACTCGTTGTATGTTCTTGAAACGTTGCTCTTGCTCTCAAAGTTCTTGTCAAGATCACCGGGGCAGATATACTCGGTGAACTCTCTCGACTTACCGTTATCAACTCTCGAGAATGTTCCCGAGAAGTTGTCAACGAACGGCTTTGCAAGATAATCATCAATATAGAAAGGACCGCCGTCATGACATACGATCGCATTCCACTCGGGTGCGATGACAAGGTTAGTCGGACGTGTGCTTCGGATACTTCCGAGCTGTTCGATCTTCTCCCAGTCCTTGACGAGTACCATCAGACGTGTGATACCGTCGTTAGCCAGTGAATTGGTCATCTCATATACTACATCCGCATGTGACAGGCCGTAGTGAGGAAGAGCAGTCTTCTCATTATCGACCATCGCAGCGATGGGTCTCTGATCCTTGAGGCTCTCGTCTATCCATTCATTGGTAAGTTCGCTTCTGTACATACCTTCGTGAGAACCGTCATCCGCAGGCGTCTCGTCCTCTATGCTGATCGCGGGTGTGTTGTTGACAACCTGGATCTGAGGTGCAGGAGCCGCAGGGTTAGCTGCTTCTTCATCTTCTTTGCCGCAGCCAAAGAGCGTAACTGCCATACAAAGCGAAAGAAGAAGAACCATTCTCTTTTTCATTGCAAATATCCTCCTAAAACTCAATAAAACATGATCGTCCAATGCAATCTTTCACATTATATCACTAATCTCCGAACGATTATACCACAATATAATGGGGATGTCATCATCAAACTACACAATATTTTATCACATTATAACCGCTTGCGCGAAAATCGTCAAAGTCCGAGCTCTTCGGTGAACTTTACGGCACCTTCCCGCGTCAGATGCGATGTGTCCGCAAAATATTTCCCGTCATATACCCGAAGTTCGGTCTCGTATTCAATGTCATCGCACACCGTGGACATTTCCTTTATATAATTGCGGTACGCTCCGTAATAATGTTCGTTAAGTCCCTCAAATGTGGCGGTGTTGACCGCGGGCTGGATGAGCCTTACATGGATTCCGTGTTCGTTGCACAGTCTCAGGAGCCTTTGCATGTAAAGCGTTACGAGCTTCGCATCACCGTCTATCTTCATATCTTCATATGAAGTCTCGTACGACTCGTCATAACATCCGTCGAGTTTTCCGAACGATCCGTACCCACGCGAGCTCACTATATCCGCATACGCTTTCGTGTTATCGGCACGGCGCCCCGTAAAGCGTGCGGCGTTTATCGCCGGAAGGTATTTGTTCGGAAGGCCGCTCCTTGCCGACAGTTCATCGGTAAAGCGTCCTTTTTTCCATACCGATTCCGCTCCGCAGCTCTTTGCATCCCTGTAAAGTTCAGAGAGCTTTTCAAGAGGGATCGCCCTGAAGTAGAGTGTTCTTGTTTCGTAGTTGTCTATATGCCAGTAATGAAAAGGTGCGAACATGATCACGGCCGTCTTCGGAGCCTCGTGATGCTTAAGGTACTCTTCAAAGAAGTAATACATCTCAATGCTCGTAGCTCCGCCCACCGCGAGGTTCACGCACTCACTTTCGGAAAGCTCCGGCATGATCGAACTCATCGCACCCGAGTCACCGAGTATGACCGTATCGAAGTTCTTACCCGCATATTCTTTCCCCTGTGCAACCCGGCCCGTGAACTTCCACGACGGATACTCCTCATCCATGTAGCAGTCCGGGCAGCACAAAGTAAAGGCGATAAGAGCTATCGCCGGAACGGCCGCGAGTATGCACTTTGCGATGAACTTAATTATTTTCATTTTACATCTTACTATATATAAATTCTTTCCCCGTAAGGTTTGCGGAGAACAGTATCGCGATCAGCAGCGCGTAGTATATCGCCCATCTTACCGGCGTCGGTATCGTCCGGATCAGCGAAGGCGTATCGCATGATCTTTTGTATGCGTATGAGTCCGCAACGAGCACGAACAGCACCATCACAAGGGCAAACACGAGATTAAAGCTCCCAAGCCCGAGCCCGGTAAGCTGCGCTGCGGCCCCCCGCAGGGAAAATCGCAGGAGTATGCCTTTGACGGCAAACCACGCACTTGTAACATTCCTGTTCGAGAAAAATATAAACGTAAAGGAAGTGAGTATATACACTCCCACTCTTTTAAGGAAGGTTCTCGTCCGGTCAAAGGCTGCACCCGCACCCTCGCCTTTGCAGATCTTCTCCTTTACGGAGGCGGCAATGCGGTCCCTGTATGGGATCAGGAGCTGTCCGATTATGATATACGCTCCGTTGAGCGCACCCCATATGACAAACGTCATATTCGCGCCATGCCATATACCGCTCACGACAAGAACGATGAATATGTTCACATACTTTCTTACGATCCCGCGCCTGTTACCGCCGAGCGGGATGTAAAGATAATCGCGGAACCACGACGAGAGCGACACATGCCATCTTCTCCAAACTTCACCCATCGATGACGAGAAGAACGGCTGCCTGAAGTTCTCCTTCATCCTGATCCCGAGCATGTATCCCGAACCGATCACGATCTGAGAATATCCTTCGAAATCACAGTACAGCATGAACAGATATGCAAGCGCGGTAAAAGCGATCACGAATCCCGAATACTTGGTACAGTCGGCATAAACGTTGTCAACGACTATCGTAAGTCTTCCGGCTATCGCAAGCTTTAAGAAGTATCCCCACAGCAGCTTCTGCAATCCTGTTTTGATATCTTCAAGCGACATGTCACGAGGCTCGGTAAACTGCGGCAGCATATCACCCGCCCTGCATACGGGTCCCGATACGACGCTTAAGAAGAACGACAGGAAGAGCGCGATCTTTAACGGATTCTTTTCGGCCTTGGAAGAGTCCCTGTAAACATCGATTATGTATGATATCGACTGAAAAGTGTAGAATGAGATCCCCAGCGGCACCGCGAATTCGAACCGGAGCGGATTGCCGATAAGGGCCAGTGAGAAGTTGAGGTATTTAAATATGAAGAGTGCCGCGAGTTCAAGTATGACCGCCGCGGCTACGGTAAGTTTTCTGAGAGTCATTCCACGAACCACCCCGAGTATGATACCCGCGGCATATGTTACGGCTATCGCAAGAATGAGCCAGAGAACAAATCCGGCGCTCTGTGTGATCCAGAAAACAAGGCTGCACACAAGGAGCCAGACGTACTTAAGCTTCTTCGGCACAAACCGGCAGACGAGAAGGATCGCCGGAAGTATTATCATGTACAAAACAGATCCGAACAGCATTCACAGATCCCTTCAATTAGTGTATGATGATACGGATTACTCCGTTGCTTCGCAATTCATATTGTATTATAATGTATCGAAAATAATTTTCGCAAACGATTTTCACATTTGGTTTCGGACATATACAGGGGATTAATAATGGGAAAGAACACTTCACAGAACACATCGGCTGCCCGCGAGATACTCGACTGGGTGATCGTCATCGTCGTATCGGCGGTACTCGCATTCGCACTGGACAAGTTCCTGATCGTAAACGCCAAGATACCTTCGGCTTCAATGGAGCCGACGATCATGACGGGCGACAGGCTGATCGGCAACCGTCTCGCATATATCAACGAAGATCCTCAGCGCGGAGATATCGTGATATTCCTGTATCCCGACAACGAAAAAGAATATTTCATCAAGCGTGTCATCGGCCTTCCCGGTGAGACCGTGAGCATCAAAGACGGCAAGGTCTACATCAACGATTCGGACGAGCCTCTCGATGAATCCGCATATCTTCACACGACTCCGCTCGGTGATTTCGGACCCTATCGCGTGCCTGCAGGCGCGTATTTCATGATGGGGGATAACAGGAACAATTCCATGGATTCGAGATTCTGGAATCAGAAGTACGTGTACAAAGACAAGATACTCGGAAAAGCATGGGTAAGGTACTTCCCCAACCCTGCACGTGTATACTGATCAGCGGCACAATCTGTAGAGCTGCATTATCTCATCGCCTCTTGCGAACCCTTCGTTGAACGCGCTCGCGGAACCGGCACATACGCCGAGGCAGAGCGCATCTTCCATATTTCCGTTTTCAAGATAACCTGCAAGGAATCCCGCGACCATTGAGTCTCCGGATCCGACCGTGTTGACGACTATTCCAGCCGGCGCGCTTCTTGTATATACATGTCCGTCTTCGGTGATCAGGACCGCTCCGTCCTCTCCCATCGATGTCAGAACGTTTCTCGCACCCTTGTCCTGAAGACGCTTTGCGGCATCGCTTATCGCACGTATGTCGTTCGGTGCGAAGTTCTCATGGAACAGTTCGGACAGCTCCTCGATGTTCGGTTTGATCAGGAACGGATGGTAACACAGCGCATTGACGAGCGCCTCTCCTGTCGTGTCGAGAATGACCTTCGTGTCCCTGTACGGAAGTTCCGAAATGAATGTTGCGAACGTGTCGTTCTCCATGTTTGCCGTCGCGGCTCCCGCAAGGATCAGTATGTCATCCTTGTCTATCTGCGCTATCCTGTCGCGAAGGGCACGCATGCTGACCGCGTCTACGAACGGTCCCGGTGCGTTGACTTCGGTCTCCTCGATACCGTGGAACTTGATATTGATACGCGAATATCCTTCGGGAAGATGCACGAAGTTCGTATGTATCCCCATTTTCTGAAGACCTTCCTCGATCTCCCTTCCGGTAAATCCCGCAACAAAACCGAGGGCGGTGTTCTCTATCCCCAGCTCCTTGAGCACCTGGGATACGTTAACGCCCTTTCCCCCGTACATATATGTGTCCTTTCTCATCCTGTTGATCTTGCCCGTCTCCAGGCGGTCAACAGTTACGAGATAATCGATGGACGGATTGTATGTCAGTGTGTAGATCATCACTCTTCCTCACCTTCCGTGTCGCCGGCTGTATTCGGAACATATCCGAGATACTGCATCCTTCTGTAGATCTGCTCTCCGAGGAGCCTGTGATACAGTTTGTTGCCGTGCACGTAATCACGCCTCAGCGATGAAGGTATCTCCCCTTTCCTGATATCTGCCTTGTCCTGCTCCGACGGCTCTATCCCCGCATCGGCCAGGCCGTAGTTGAGCATGTATTTCCTGATGTCGACAAAGTGGTCACCGAACTCTTTGGCGAGCGCTTCATTTACCGCATCTATCTCCGGTATCCCGCCCGCATATGTCAGACCGACGATCACGTATTTATCGCACTGCGCACTCTCGAGCATGCTGCGCTCGAGTTCTATCAGATTCTTAACGCTTTTGGAATCGGGAAGATCGTTCGTTCCCGCAAAGATAACGAGTATGTCATCAGGCTTGGAATCGTTCATGCCGAAGGTCTTGAACTGCGTGCCTTCCTCGACAGCGATCCTCTCGCCCTTTGTCTTTCTCTGAAAATAATATGAACCGTTGAGCTGCTGCAGCTCGCCCTCTATCCCGTTTATCGTGCACGGATTGACACCGCCGTCGCCGTAATCAAGGAAGAAAACGTGGCCGTTGTTCTCGGTCCGAAGGAATATCGGGATCAGGTTTGTATCGGAAGGAATGACCGTCGCCTTGACGTTGACACGAAGGCCTCCCTCACGCATCGCGATCATCGCGGCATTCTCGGATTCGACTCCGTAGTTGACGACCTCACATCCAGACAGGTCCCGGAGGATGTCCGGATACGCGCTCTTGCCGTCGATCGATACCGTCAGCGAATCGCCCCAGCATACTATCCGCGGGATCATCCCGCGAAAATCACTTCCGGGCTCCACAGGCCCGCGGTAAAGGTGTTCCTCCTCCTCGGTGATCGGAAGATAAACGTCTTTATCGCCGGTATCTTCCGCCTCTTCATCAGAAGCGCTCTTCTCATCGGCAACCACAGGTGCGGCAACGCTCTCTTCGGAAGCAGTCGCCTCTTCGGCATCGGCCTTTGTTCTCTCCTGAGCTTTTCCGGCGTGGACACGGAGCGTGATGAACGCGGTCATCGCCACTATGAAAAACAGATAAGTAAATACGGTCTTTCTCATAACTATATGATTATACCATATTTTGTGCCCGGTTACGAACAAAATACAAAACACGGGGTCTGACCCCGTGTTTTGCCGTCTATTTCTTCTCTATGTATTTTCTTAAAGTGTCCTTGACTTCGTCCCTGTCGATCCCCATCGCGAGGGCTATCTCTTCATACAGCCTGTTCTCCGCTATCCTGAAGTACCTCTCGTCGATCGCCGTCGATTTCTTACCGCTCTCTATCCTGGCCTTGCGCCGGAAGTACATCGTCTTGATGATCCGTATCAGTTTTCTCGGATCTTTGGAATTGACCGCATTCTTGTACTCGAGCTCACGTTTCTTCTCGTCGGAGATATTGATCTGATCGAGATCGTCGATCTCCTTCATGAGTTTTCTGACTTCTTTTTTATCGAGTGCGAACCGGAGCGCATTGTCGTCTCCGTCGACCGGAACATATATCGTTGCCGCATTATCAAAGCACGGACGCAAGGTATAATATGCTCTGTTGGCAACTGTTTTGCCCATTCCGGCAAGGGGGCCGATCTTCTCGATCGTACACACACCGTTACTGCAAACAACCGTATCACCTACACTGAACATATTAACCTCCTTACATTATTCGAAAAAACATAAAACGCGTTCAATCTACATTTTACATCAGAATTTCGAAAAATGTAAGTGGAAATTTCTGAAAACACTTCAGTTTGTGAGCGATTTTCCGACTACTTACAAGTTGTTGTGTGCTAACACTTTCATGACCACAACATATAGAAAAAACTTAATCCAGTTGGAATTCGCCCACGATATCCTGCAGCTGCACAACGCAGTTCTTGCTCTCTTCGACAAGTCCGCTCGTCTCGCTCGTACGCGAAACCATATCTGTCGTCTTCTCGGCGATATCCGTAACACCGACTGTCGACTCTCCGACGGTCGACGTGATACCCGAGATCGCATCGCTGATCTTCGCGATCGAATCGGTAAGGTTGACGATCGATTCGTGAACGTCGTTCATGCTCTCCTTGAACTTGACCGCATCGTCGTTGTACTGCTCGCTGACCTGTGCGAATTCCGCATAGTCCGCAAGTACAGTCTCCTCGAGGAATGCACCCGTTTCGGACAGGCATCCCGACATGTTGTTAACTGCCGCATTGACTTCGTCTACTATGTTGTTGATGTCAGCAACCGTTGTCGAAGTCTGGTTCGCAAGGTTACCGATCTCCGTTGCAACGACCGCGAATCCGCGTCCCGCTTCACCGGCTCTTGCAGCCTCGATCGAAGCATTGAGTGCGAGAAGCGATGTCTGTGAGGAGATCGCCATGATCGAATCGGTAAGTGCATTGATCTTGTCAACAGCCTTGGAATCCTCGATGGCTTTGTCGGAACGTACCTTGACCGATTCGTATTTCTCTCTTGTCGTGTTTGCCGCATGAACTGTCTTCTGACGAAGCTCCGCGGCTCTTTCCATAACTTCCCTCGAAAGCGTGTCGCCTGCTTCCGAAAGTGCCTGTATGTCTTCGGCTCCGGTCTTCATGTAACCGATGTTCGCATATATGCTCTCAGCCGTCGCGGATGTCTGCTGCATTCCTGCCGCAAGTTCCTCGGTAGTTGCGGAGTTATCCGTACACATAGAATTGACAACGTTCGTAACGTCCTCAAGCTGGTCGACGTTTCCGTTGATACGAGTCGATGCCTCGTCAATGCTTGCAACCATTCTTCGAAGGTTGGTACGCATTCCCTGAACGGCTCTTGCCATAACACCGTTCTCATCCTTACGTGCACACAGCTTTGCCGAGTTGGTATTGTGCCTGAAGTCGAACTTGCTCGTCCTGTCCATGATCTCGGTGATCTGTTTGATGGGTCTGACGATTATGATACTCATCGCATAAGCACCCGCAAGTGAGATGATGAGCATTACGACAGCGACGATGATACCGATGTTCCTGATCTTGTTCATCGGTGCGAGTGCAACATCCTCGTCGGCGGTGATGACAAGGATCTGATCCTTGTTCGTTATGGCGTAACCCGCATACTTGTAAGCGCCCTTGTAATAATATCTCGCCACACCGTCCTCAGGTTTTTCACCCGCCGCAAACTTTGCAACCAGTCCCTTGACGACCTCGTTCTCAACCGGCGAGCCGATCTTTGATTCCGTCGGATGATACAGCATCGTTCCGTCGTTTGATACAAGATAAGCATACGATCCTTCGATCGTGGATATTCCGACATTCCCGAGTGCCGCCTTGTAGAACTCTCCGTTCACGGCCGTCGGAGTCTTACGGTTTAACAGATCCCTCTCCGCTTTCGAAACATACTCGATATAATCGAGCGTAACGTTTATGATCTCGTTCTTGGCATTCTTGATGAATATCAGTGTGCACACCGTTACCGTAAGGGCAACGCACACGAGCACAAGAAGCATGATCTTCGCAGCGATCGATCTGATGAATGTAACTTTGTTGTTGTCAATTTCCTTTTGTTTTTTGGATTTTGATCCCATAATCAAGCCCTCTCCTGTTGCATATAAATAGTGAGAAAATTATACATTAACAAAGCCCAAAAAACAACACTTTTTGTGCAAAGTGTCAAAAGGGACGGTTCTTTTTGACACATTTATACCTAATGTTTCGCCTGTCGGATCCTGTCGATCTCCTCTTTGTAGGGGGGCTTTTTGACGTCGGGATCATCCGGATCCGGAATGTACGGCGTCTCGAGTATCTTCGGCACTTTCAGAAAATCACGGTGATACACTATCCGGCACAGTGTGTCGAATCCGATATTGCCGTCACCGAGGTTGGCGTGCCTGTCCTTGTGGGAGCCGAGTTCATTCTTTGAATCGTTTATATGGAAAACGGATATGCGCTCCTTGCCGATGATCCTGTCAAACTCGTCAAACACCCCGTCAAGATCACCGACTATGTCGTATCCCGCGTCAAACACATGGCATGTGTCGAAGCACACGCTGAGTTTGTCCGAGAGCTTCACGCCGTCAATAATCGCTGCGATCTCCTCAAAGCTCCTGCCTATCTCCGAACCTTTTCCGGCCATCGTCTCAAGTGCGATCGTGCACTTCATGTCCGGTGTCAGTATCTCATTGAGGCCGTCGACGATCTGCTTTATCGCAACGTCGGTTTCGGCACCGACACCCGATCCCGGATGCAGAACGAGAGTATCACTTCCCATCGCCACGGTTCTCTCGATCTCCACCGCGAGGAAATCCTTCGCAAGCTTATATATCTCCGGCTTGACCGTATTGCCGAGGTTGATTATATACGGTGCATGGATCACGAGCTTTTCGATGCCGTGCTCCTTCATATATGCATGCCCTTCTTCAATACGAAGTTCGCTGACATCCTTGCGCTTCGTGTTCTGCGGAGCACCGGTGTAGACCATGAATGCGTTCGCGCCGTATGAATGCGCTTCCTTTGCGGAGCCGAGGAACATATCCTTGCCGCTCATACCGCAGTGTGAACCAAGTAGAATATCTGTCATAGTGTCTCCTTCTTTTCCAGTTTATGCTATGAAGATACACTAATAATTGCGTAATGTCAAAAGAAGTGATACTATATCTTGTATATTTGCTATGAGGAGGAAATATTATGTGGGCATATGAATCTGTATTCTACCAGATAT
>JAFZRD010000097.1 GCA_017620055.1 Lachnospiraceae bacterium | reverse complement strand
GGCGGCAGCATAAGTGATACGCAGACGGGGCTTCGGGGGATACCGAATTGCCTGATAAAACGATTTTCGACCCTTAGGGGCGAGAGGTTCGAGTATGAGACGGTAATGCTGATCGATGCGATTCACTCGCACGATGACATCAAAGAAGTTCCGATAGAAACGGTCTATATCAACAACAACAGCGAAACACATTTTAATCCGATCAAGGATTCCGTGCGGATCTACAAGGTCATCCTCGGAACGTTCTTCAAGTACACTCTTTCTTCGCTGTCATCTTTCCTCGTGGATTACGGGATATTCTGCGGCCTGATATACGCACTGGACAAAAGCGCCGCTGCCGACAGCCGCTCAATCTGGATAGCAACCGTCATAGCCAGGATATGCTCATCGATGTTCAATTACATGATCAACAAAAAAGTCGTCTTCAAGAGCAGGCGCGGAGCCTCAACTCTTGCCATGTACTATTGTCTTTGCGTGGTCCAGATGGCCGCTTCCGCTGCGCTTGTCGCGCTTCTTAACACCACAGGTTTCATTCCTCAGGTCGGCAAGATAGTTGTCGACACACTTCTGTTTATTATCAGCTTCCGCATCCAGAAACTAATAATATTCAAATAATATTCACAATTATTTACGGTTTGTTTAAGATTTATTCACAAGTTCGAAGGTCTCTTCTGTTATTATGTCCTTGGGAGCACAAATTAGAGAAAGGACAGAATATGATCTACAGATGGACTTCAGAAAGAGAAGAAGCCAACATCAAAAAACACCATATAAACTTCTCAACGGCGTCAAGGATCCTTGAGTCGGGTACCATAATCAGCGATTTCTACGGTATCAACAGCCTTATTTCCAGATACGAGGAAGGATTTCTCAACATAGTTGCCATCAAATCGTCCTTCTTTATGATATGCCTGCGGATGGAAAGTGGGATAGTCTCATCGATAATAAGCGCGCGAAAATTGCAGGAACACGAGGTAATGCGTCTATGGTGCTAGAATACAACCCGGCCCTTCACGGAAGCAAGCTGTCCGAACAGGAGATCCGATACCTAACCGAACTCAAGCCAAATTGTACCGTTTTCACTCCCGTCGATCCGGAGCTTACGCCGGAGCGCGTACGGCGCATGAAGAAATACGGCCGGGTCAGGGAAAGCGCGACCGCATATCTGGCATACCCCGAATTTCAACGTCCACGCGTTTCCTGGCGCGAAATGAGGCTGAATTCTTCAAAGAGAAATAGTTCTCGATAAAAACACCTATTCAATGTACACACTACTGCGTGATAAACCTCAGGAACTCAACCGCGTGATCGATACGCAGTGAATTGGATGCGATCGTGAACACCGGGCGGTCGTCCTCAGATTCGGCGACCGGATAAGCCCCGGCCTCTCCCATGTTGTTGAGATATGGACAGTTATCAAGATATATTCCGGCACAGTAAGGCGTAATGTCTTCGCCCTCGTAATCCTCAATCTCATCGGCAGCGGGGTCGAAGTAATAGAATTCGTAGTCACGATCCTTAAGGTCTGCGAGCAGATCCTCCGGGATCACCTTGTCAAATTCTGCAAAAGCACCGCAGTTCGCAGGCCCCTCGATTATCTTCTTAGGCCCGATGATAACATCAACCTCCTGCGCGGCATACGATGCGATGAGCCTCTGCTGGAACGCGATCATCGTAGTATCAAAGTTCTCGGTCGAAAGAGTCGTATCCGTGCTGATCGTCAAATGCTCCTTCGTCAGATCGATACCCTCTTCCCTGACAAAATCATCATACAAGGTGTTACTCTTGTCATACCCAAAGTAAGTGTTGAGCATTTCAACATCAAGGAACGTGGGCTTAGAGTTCTCTCTGTAATCGCGTATGAACACACAAAGCACGATCACGGCAATGATCCCGCCGATGATCCACCACCTGTAGTAATCCCAGATGTACTCGGCCTTCTTCTTGCGGTCAAGCTCAGAGAACTTCGTCTCCTCCTTCGAAGACTGCTTCTTTATCATCTCGGCAAGCTCGCCCGATTCCGCGCTCTCCCGCGATTGTATTTCTTTGTCATCAAGTCCGATCTTCATCTTGTATCCTTAACGTATCCGAAGATTGATCATTTCCTCAAAAGGCGCTTCCGCTCCGTTTCCACACGTCACGTTACTAGACTCGAAATTACCTCGTCAAGTAACGACGTGCTCCAAGGCTTTTGAGAAAACGACAATCTCGGATACTCTTATGCTAATGCCTCACAAATAACCCTGCACATATGATCCAGCATCGCATCCGTCATGCCCGGATAGACACCCACCCAGAAAGAACGATTCATGATCGTATCAGTATTGTCAAGGCTTCCTACAATTCTGAACCCCTTTCCGGACGCGCGCATCTCATCAAAACACGGATGCTTCGTAAGATTCCCCGCAAAGAGCGCTCTGGTCTGGACTCCGGCCGCCTCAACGCTCTCAACGACCGCCTTCCTGTCAACACCGTCACGGCAAGTCATCATGAACCCAAACCAGCTCGGATCCGAATGCTCTGTCGCAACCGGAAGGATCAGCTTGTCTTCAATATCAAATCCCATCTCTGAAGCATACTT
The DNA here is from genome assembly GCA_017620055.1 of Lachnospiraceae bacterium. Next base: position 126 of record JAFZRD010000097.1, on the reverse strand, counting down.
GCGAAGTCCGTCACGAAGGTGCGCAAAGTTCTTCTTTCTCTTCTCCACAAATCCCGGGAACTTCTTAAGCTGCGCACATCCGACAGCAGCCTGCATGTCAGTTGCCTTGAGATTGTATCCGAAATG
>JAFZRD010000096.1 GCA_017620055.1 Lachnospiraceae bacterium | reverse complement strand
GTAAGCTTCATCATCGGCGCCGTCATCTGCGATCCTGACGGCAAGAACGGAGTAGAACTCCAGACGGGTGATCATTTTATCATCAAGAATAGAGCCTTTCGGCACTATCATCTGATTATTATATGAAAAAACATCTTCGGCGGTTTTCATTCCCGGCCGAAGATCGGTTATCCGTACCCTTCTCACACTATCCGACCTTTAACCTGAACTTTTGAATGTCTCTCTCGGTTTCAACCTTCTCCATGACCGCCCCCAAGGCCGTCAGTTTCTCGGGAAAATCTTCATAACCTCTCTCTATATATTTTATATCATCTATCACCGAAACGCCATCCGCAACAAGCGCCGCCAGAACAAGTGCGGCTCCCGCGCGAAGATCCGGTGCGGATATACCTGCTCCGGTAAATGAATCTACTCCTTCGATAATGGCCGTGTTACCTTCGACCTTTATGTTCGCTCCCATTCTCTGGAGCTCACCGACATATTTGAACCTGTTCTCGAATATGCTCTCGGTAACGATACTCGTTCCTTCCGAAAGCGCCAGGGTAGTCGCTATCTGAGGCTGCATATCCGTCGGAAATCCGGGGTACGGAAGAGTCTTGACCTGCGTGTTCGCAAGTCTCCTCGTAGCCACAACTCTGAGACAGTCATCAAATTCCTCTATCTGGCATCCGATCTCGATAAGCTTAGCCGATATCGACTCCAGATGCTTGGGGATGACATTCTTGATCATGACATCCCCTTTTGTGATCGCCGCCGCGAACATGAAAGTTCCGGCTTCGATCTGGTCGGGAATGATCGAGTATGTCGTTCCGTGGAGCTTCTCCACACCCTTTATCCTGATGACATCGGTACCTGCGCCTTTTATGTTGGCTCCCATACTGTTGAGGAAGTTCGCAACATCAACGACGTGGGGTTCCTTGGCTGCGTTCTCGATTATAGTCTTGCCTGCGGCGAGTGTTGCGGCGAGCATGACATTGATCGTCGCTCCTACCGTGACAACGTCCATATATATATGGCTGCCGGCAAGATTTTCCGCGGACGCGGTTATCATACCCCTTGATACTTCGACCTTTGATCCAAGTGCCCTGAATCCCTTCAGGTGCTGGTCGATCGGTCTGCTTCCTATATTACATCCTCCGGGAAGGGCCACTTCGGCTTTGCCGAACCTTCCGAGAAGAGCTCCGAGCATATAGTACGATGCCCTTATCTTCTTGATATATCCGTCATCTATCGTAAAATCACGTATTCCGGCTGCGTTGACCCTGACCGTGTGTCTGTCTATCCGCTCCACTACGGTTCCGACACTCTCCATGGCCTGTATGAGAACGGCCGTGTCACGTACATCCGGCAGATTTTCAATTATCACGGGCTCATCCGTCATGACCGAAGCCGCAAGAATACCCAGTGCCGCGTTCTTGGCACCGCCTATCTCGACTTCACCCACCAGCGGGTTTCCGCCCTTTATAACGTACTGCTCCAACTTTCACACCTCGGTATTATTAAACATCAATAATTATAATACCCGCAAAATACCCTTGCAACACCAAAGGTCTTTTTTGGTGAATGTAACAAATTACACAAAGATCATCGCAAATATTTGAGCGGATTTACTTGTGCTCCGCCCACAAGTATCTCGAAATGAAGATGCGGACCCGTGGAAACACCCGTATTTCCGGACAATGCGATCTTCTGGCCCTGTGAAACGGTCTGACCCGCCTTGACGAGAACCTTGCTCAGATGCCCGTACCTCGTGCTCTTTCCGTCGGGATGCTGGATATATACGCAGTATCCGTATCCGCTTCCCCATCCGGCTCTCGTAACGGTCCCACCGCACGATGCCATTACCGCGGTTCCGATCGGAACCGCAAAATCAACACCTTTGTGGTATGTGCTCGCACCCTTCTTCGGGGCTTTTCTCTTTCCGAATCCCGAAGACAGTCTTCCCCAAACGGGATATACATATGTCGGCGGTATCTTTGTTCCTCTTTTTACTATCTTGGCTACCGCCTTAACGGTCACGTTCTCGTACAGTATATCGGTGTTCATAAGTTCCGCGTTCCTGTACGTAACATCGGCAACGACCTTGCGGTATCCCGTTACGGGCTGCTGGATCACTTCCGTCTCGTTCGTATACCATTCGTCGTTATCTATATATATGACATCTTCGTCGTAGTTTTCCTCGTAATATCTTCTCTCCGTCCTGACTACCGACAGCTCAGGTTCAGGTGATGATATCGTTATCTCATCCCCGACACGCAGCATAGCTTTCTCATTCGGGATGCTTGCCGTGTTGAGCTTGATGATCTCGTCTATCGTCATGTCGTTCTTCTGCGCGATACCCCCGAGCGTATCACCTGCAACGACTTCGTATTTCTTGCTCTTCTGACTTGTCTTCGTAACAGCTTCTATCGCATCCTCGAGAGTCGAGATCTTGTCCCCGTCTACATACGCCTGCACGACCTCGACGTTCTCGTCAAAATCTATGCTCCTGACACCGAACTCAAATGAACTCTCATCTTTCGGGGCGAAAGCGGAATCATATATCTCTTCCATCCGAAGGAGCGCTCCGCCCTTCGGGAATACAACGGGCTTATCGATTACCGTTGTCTGCTGCTGCGACACCTTCTCAATCTTGGTCGTCAGAACGTTAAGCTCTCTTGTGTTGTCCGTGACAAGCCACACTTTCCACTCCGAATCGGGGTCGTACTCTGCCTTCGACGCATTGAGAAGCGCGATGACATCGTCTATGCTTCCGAGATTGACCGTGAACTCGTTTATCTTGACCTCATACGCCGGCTGCTTCGTCTTCATCACATTTTCATGAAGAACATTGTATATGTTCTCGACGATCGTCTCCCTGTCGTCTATCTGACCGACAACATCGGTCGATCCCGACAGGACCACATTTGCATCTACAAGTACAAGGTTGCCGCTTCCGGAGGCTATCCTGCGCCTTGCCTCAAGGATCATCCCGTTCACCTCGGACGCATCCTTGACGGTTCCGACCTGCGTTCCGTTAACAAATACGCTGACCGTATTGCTGCTGTTGTCTTCGATCTTCTGCAGTCCCGGTGCACACACAAAAATTAGCAATGCTGTCCCCAGCATTGCTAAATAGTGTGAGTATTTAATAAAGTTAACGTATTTGGTAAATAAACTCATTATATATCAAAAACGGTCAGAACAGATTCATTGACATCAGGAATGAAGCGATACTAACAGCTGCAGCCACGAAGCTGAATATGAGCGACAGAAGCACCATGATCCTCATGCCCGAAACGGACTTCTCGAGTCCCTTGTTTGCCTCTCCTGCCTGTTCTGTAAGTGCGGACTGAACGTTTCTGTAGCACTTGACACATTCCTTGTGAACGTGTTCCTCGAGTTCCTTGTAATATCCGGCCGCATCATCAGCCGTAAGAGGAACGGGCTTTTCTTCTTCCGATTCAGCCTCTTCGTTGTTCCTGGCAAATCCGTTAAGGACATCCTGTCTGATCATGTTCAGGATCGCCCTGTTATCACCGACGGCTCCGATGATCTCGTTCTTCTCGTCAGTGAAGTCCACCGTGAGATCCTGCATCGGCTGCGGAGCTCTTGTCAGGCTCTTTAATTCCTCATTGGATGCCGCAAGCTGTCCGATGGCATTTCTGATCTCACCGAGCATCTCGCTGTTTGAACGCAGTGAATCAACGTTTCTCGTAAGAATCTCGCTGCTCTCGTTAAGAGATTCCGCATTCTGTCCTACGATACGCTCTATCCTTGAAAGTGTTTCCGCGTTCTGTTCGTCAACAACGGCTATCGGTTCAACCGGTGCCGCAGGAGCTGCGGGAGCTGCCGCAGATACGGGAGCACTGTTTTTGAGCTTTGACGTTATCTCATTCATCTCGTGAGAAAGTGCATCGATTATAGCTCTTTCGGATTCCATTCTGTCTGCTTTAGCCTCATCGAAAAAGTCCGCGATCACGTCAAGCTGTTCCCTGTTCGACTTCCCGACCGCTTCGGTTACGGCTTCCGTTACAGCTTCCTGTGAGATCCCGTCTGAAGCGCCCCTTCTCGGAGCCCTCTCGAATCTGTCGTTCTCATAACGGTCATCCGAAGGACCACGGTCATATCCGCTTCCCCTTATCGCCGACCGGTCATATCTTCCGCTTAATCTTTCTCTGAATCCGTCCATTTCTACCTCCCGTATAAATACCAAATATCGGCATTATTCTAACATTTATCATAATAAAACACAATATATGCTTCTTATAAAAGAGCAAAGCCGATTGTGCATATTATACAACAAATCGAGGTGATTTTTTACCCCGTTTGGAAACATTTACTATATATTCATATTTTGTTCATAATTTATTCACAGATCGGTGTTATATTATCAATATCTCCATTGGAGTGCATTCTCCAAGCAACCAGATATATTTTTTCATAATATTGGCCAGGTGACTCTCATCCACCTGGCCACTCCTCATGTTATCAGTCAACCCTCCATATCTCTTCTTCTTTCTTTGCCCTCTGTATCTTATCATTGATGATCAGCATCCTGTCATCAAGCTGCTCCACCATAACGGCACGTTCGAACAGTTCCTTTTTGATCTCCTCGGGAGCATCGCTTTCGAACTTGTAGTTCATCTTGTGCTCAAGGCTTGCCCAGAAGTCCATCGCGATAGTCCTGATCTGGATCTCGACCTTGGTCTCAACGACAGAATCGGACAGGAATATCGGAACACTCACGAGCATATGATAGCTCTTGTATCCGCTAGGCTTGGGCGCCTCGATATAATCTTTCGTCGAGAGCACCTTGATATCGCTCTGCTTGCGGAGCATATCGGCTATCTGATATATATCCGAAGTAAATGAACAGATGATGCGGATGCCCGCGATATCGTTCACATACTTCACCATATTCTCAAGCGTTACCTCGTATCCTTTTCTCTTGAGTTTCCTGACGATCGATTCCGGAGATTTGATACGTGACTTGATATGTTCTATCGGATTGTACTGATGGATATGCTGGAACTCGTCATTGAGTATCTCCAGCTTCGTTCCTATCTCTTTGAGCGCGGAATTGTGAAGGAGTATTATCTCCTCCCATGTTATATCCTGCTCCTTATTCTCGAAGTTGATCTCCAAATTAATTACCCCCGAATATAACTGTATTTATTATACCATCGCCTTTTGACCCTGTCATCAAGATATAATATAATCCCTCTATGAGATTCTGGGCAAAAACATTCAAAGACAACAGAATGATAACCGACACGGTCATAGAAGATACCGGCGTCGACACGAGAACTCACAAAGTCTTTGCAGCACTCGAGAGTATCAGCTACAGATTCGATATTCCCCGCCCCATCTGGCTTGACTCAAACATAGCGGACTTCAAGAGATACTCCAAGGTGCGATTTTACGGGGACAGTTTTATAGAAGAAGTCCCGTTTGATTATCTCGAATTCTCTGTTCTGAACGAAGACTGAACAGGGGTTATTATCTGCATCAAATGATCCGATATATCATATGTATAATATTAACATAGCGACTGCATGGATAGGCTTGATTCAGGAACGGATTCTCTTTGAGTTATCTGTTCTTTTTTTATTCCGCAAATGCAGCCGCGTGATCTTTTATTTATGAAGGAGGGATCATTTGATTATCAAAGACAGCAGTATAGGAATGGAATCCGCCAGAACTTATACTTCTGTTAGTGTCAAAAGCGTGAAAGCCTCGGGGAATCTGCTCGCATTTCCCGGGATATTAAGTGACGCTTACGACACAACCAGGAAACAGGACGTTTCAAAGACGGAGGGGCAGGAAGACGACTCTTCGGGTAAAACGGATGCGCAAAACGCCAAGAACGATTTCGACAGTATCTTTGGCAGAATGCGGGCATTTGCAACAAGCGGCGCTTATGAATCAAAACTTCAGCGGGACGCCATGGACAGGATAAGGGTTGAATGCATTCAGTTTCTTCTGTACATGCTCTTCGGCTCAAAAGGTTACCTTGATGACGGTTATTCCCTGACGGGTTCTCACGGGGGTACACCCGTTGTGTCGGAGGTCACCGAAACATCAATGTACTATCACAGCGAGACCGAGGAAACGTGTTTTGCAACAACAGGCAAAGTTGTAACTGCCGACGGCCGCGAGATCGACTTCGATCTCGAACTGTCGATGAGCCGCAGCTTTACCGAGTACTACGAACAGAACGTCACGTCTCTTAAAGTGTTCACCGATCCGCTCGTGATCAACATCGACAGTCCGATCGCCGATGTGTCGGACGTGAAGATACACTTCGATCTTGACTGTGACGGAAGTGAGGATGAGATATCCGCACTCGGAGCGGGAAGCGGTTATCTTGCGGTTGACAGGAACGAAGACGGCACCATAAATGACGGAAGCGAACTGTTCGGAACGTCGTCGGGAAGCGGCTTTTACGATCTGTCACAGCTTGACCTCGACGGTAACGGATGGATCGATGAAGCGGATGAGATATTCGATAAGTTAGTCATAGCTTACATAAAGGAAGACGGCACACAGGAACTTGTCAAACTGAAGGACAGGGGGGTCGGTGCGATCTATACCGGAAGTGCATCGACTGAATTCTCACTGAATGATCTGGCTACGAACGAGGAGAGGGCAAGGATAAGGCAGACGGGGATATTCCTGTACGAGAACGGTATGATGGGGACCGTGCAGCATCTGGATCTGGCACAATAACACTAAACTCAAGATGTGAGACCAAAGATATTTCTGCTCAGACGCGCTCGCGCTCTTGTTCCAACGCAGCGGTACATAAGCCGTCAAAGTACGACGGCTAAGTACCGGCGTCTTCACGAGGTCTGAGCGGAAACACTTTGTCTCGCATCTATTTAGCTAGCGTAGTAGTTTATCAGACATCCTTTGAGTATTATCGTTCGCTCATCATCGGTAAGAGGTCCCATATGAAGCGTGAACTTGTCAAGTTTTCCGCCCGCGACAACATATGCATCGATGTCTGTTTTCTTCTCTTCGATCGCTTTTCTGATCCCGGGAACGAACAGGTAATCAAGATTCGCAAACGGAAGATCTCCCTCATCGATAAGGAACGGGAGCATGCCCCAGTTGATAAGATTGCTCCTGTATCTCTTGGTCGCATATTCGTTTGCGATGTTCGCCCATCCGCCGAGCACTTTCTGGCAGCTCGCAGCCTGTTCCCTTGCGGATCCGTCACCCGGTTTTACCGCGAATATCGTGGATCCTATTCCGGTATTTTTGCTGTCTGCATCCGGGAACTGTTTCGTTACAGCATCCATCACGGGTATGATCTCCGACAGTACCGATCCGGCATCTTCACCTTTTACCCTGCACTCCTCGGCAGCTCTTACTTCTTTCGCACGTCCGACGTACATCGGATCCTTACGTGACAGCGCGAATTCTGCCAGTCCGAGAGGATTTGATCTGTATGATGAAGTCTCTCCGGAAGGTATCAGTTCGTCCGTCGTAGTAACGGGATCATGGATCTCAGATACGACCTTCAGAAGCAGGTTGTCGGTGAGCGCCTCCATTGCCGGCCAGTCCTTGATGTTCGGACCGAAATGGATCTCCTGTTTCGGATCGGCAACTCCTTTTGAATCGAATACCCTGTTCGCATATATGGTCGAATCAAACGAATACTTATACTTTTTGAGAGTATCGTTTTCTATCTGGTTTGCTGCGCTTGTCAGGAAGCCTTTGTTGGCTGCCGTTGCCGCGATCGATCTTGCATCCATGAGTGCGACGGATGATATCTGACCACTCTGAAGTTTGCTTCCTTCACGGTTGGGGAAGTTTCTCGTTGAATGACGGATCGAGAACGCATTGTTCGCGGGTGTGTCTCCTGCACCGAAGCACGGTCCGCAGAATGCGGTCTTGAGCACAGCACCGGTTTCGAGTATCTTTGCGGCGCATCCGTTTTTGATCAGTTCCATGTATATCGGCATTGATGCGGGATACACACTCAGTGTGAATTCATCGGGACCTATGCTCTTACCCGACAGAATATCCGCAACAGCGCAAATGTTTTCAAATCCGCCGCCCGCACATCCGGCTACTATACCTTGTTCGACATAGAACTTTCCGTCCCTTATCTTATCGGTCAGCTTATAATCCACCGCACCGTCAAGCGATACTTCCGCTTTCTTTTCAACATCATGCAGGATGTCTTCAAGGTTTGCGTTTACTTCATCGATCGTATACGTGTTGCTCGGATGGAACGGCATCGCGATCATCGGTTTGATCTGCGACAGATCCACTTCGATCATACCGTCGTAAT
>JAFZRD010000095.1 GCA_017620055.1 Lachnospiraceae bacterium | reverse complement strand
GGTGAGGATACACGTTATCCGGTCAAGGAAGTGGTTGCCTACAGCAGTAAGTACGGTATACAGCACCTTAAGACGAAAGCGGTAATACTTGCGATGGGATGCCGCGAGAAGGCAAGAGGAGCACTTAACATACCGGGTTACCGTCCCGCGGGTATATACTCGGCCGGAACTGCACAGAAGTTCGTCAATATCGACGGATATCTTCCGGGGCGCGAAGTCGTGATACTCGGGTCGGGAGACATAGGTCTTATCATGGCAAGGCGTATGACGCTAGAAGGCGCTAAGGTGAAGATGGTCGTTGAGATCATGCCGTACTCGGGAGGCCTTAAGCGTAACATAGTTCAGTGTCTCGATGACTTCGGGATACCTCTTCTTCTGAGTCATACTGTAACGAACATATTCGGACAAAACCGCGTGGAGGCAGTCGAGATATCGGCTGTAGATGATAACCTCAAACCCGTGGAAGGCTCGCAGCAGATCGTCAAGTGCGACACGCTCCTTCTGTCGGTGGGACTCGTTCCCGAAAACGAGCTCTCACGCAACATGGGTCTTGTAATGCACAGTGCGACGCGTGGAGCGGTCGTTACGGATGAGCTTGAGACGAGCTGTCCCGGAGTGTTTGCATGCGGTAACGTGCTTCACGTTCACGACCTTGTCGACAACGTATCGAAGGAAGCTGCCGAGGCCGGAGCGCATGCGGCAGAGTATATAGGCCGTTTTGACGGCAAAGCGGATGCACCGCAGATCGTGCTTGACGCGCAGTCACAGCGCATGCAGAAGTTTGCCGCAAGGAATGCGACGAGGAATGTCGCCAATCCGACGGATGTGGAAACGGACGAGAACGGAAACAGCGTACGCACGATACCGTGCATCACATGTCCCGCAGGCTGCATGATAAAGGTCACATACAGGGACGGAGAGGTGCTTGATGTATCGGGCAACTCATGCGAACGCGGTGATGCCTATGCAAGGGCCGAGGTCACATCGCCCGTAAGACTCATAACATCAACGGTCCGCGCCGAGGGACTTAACAGTCCGGTCATATCGGTCAGGACGAAGGAGCCGGTACCGAAGGATATGACGAATAGGATAATGAAAGCGGTAAAGGAAACGATCGTTACAAAACCGGTGTCGGTAGGTGACGTGATCATCGCCGATGTGTGCTCTACCGGGGTCGATATAGTTGCAACATCCGAAGCGTTATGATGTCGGGAGGCAAAGAAGAGTATGGCAAAGATAACCGAATACGGATTTGAATCGAAGGATGAGAAGCACACACGCATACGCGCCGTGAAGTGGGAGCCCGAAGAAGGCAGCCCTGTCGCGGTACTGCAGATCGTTCACGGCATGCAGGAGTATATCGACAGGTACGGCGAGTTCGCGGAGTATCTGGCCGGAAAGGGATTTGCTGTATGCGGGCATGATCATATCGGACACGGCATGTCGGTCGAGTATTCCGAGGACCGCGGCATAATGCACTGCGACCGTCCCGATGACGTGATGGTGGAAGATATGTTCACGCACTACGAAATGATACGCGACATGTATCCGGATATCCCTTACTTCATACTCGGTCACAGCATGGGCTCGTATCTTCTTCGCAAATACCTTTCGGTAAAATCACACCTGCTTCACGATGTCAAAGGTGCGATCATTATGGGCACGGGTACGGAAAGTGACGCAGCGCTCATCGCGGGACGTGCGATATGCAATATCGTATCCAAGGTAAAGGGACGAGACTACCGATCGAAGTTCATACCGAAGCTCATGTTCAACGCAAACTATAAGGATTTCGACATAACGGGAGAGCACCCCGAGAACAGCTGGCTGAGCAGGAATACCGAAAACGTGCTGGCATTTCTGGACAAGTCGAAACCGATGAACCGGTGTGATTTTTCCGTTAACGGATATAAGATACTGATATACGCGACGTGGTTCGACAACAGGATGTCAAACATCAGGAAGATGGACCGGAATATCCCGGTCATATTCGTATCGGGCGACCGTGATCCCGTCGGAGGCTTGGGAAAAGGGACGAGGAAGGCGTACGACAAGTTCAGGGCAGCAGGCTTTTCCGATCTTACGATCAAACTGTATGAAGGCTACAGACATGAGATCCTTAATGAGATCGGCCGCGAAATAGTGTATAATGATCTGTACGAGTGGATGCAAAAGAGGTTCTGATTGGATATTGAAAGCATTGAAAACATCATAACTCTGCTTGCCGTTATCATAGCGCTTCTAAGCTGCCTTTTCCGGTACATAAATGCACCGAAGAGGGGCTATCTCTTATTGTGCGTCTATTTTCTCGCTATCCTTTTAAGCGATTATTATTGGGCTGTATATACGCTCGTCATTCATACTTATCCGTCCGTTTCTGAATTCGTGGCTTATCTTGGGTGGAACATAGGATATCTTGTCATGATCTTCGTTATGATCGAGACGAGTCCGACGCGGGGGAAGTTCTTCCATCCGCTGATGCTGATCCCGATCCCGATCAACCTCGCGCAGTTCCTGTATTACATTAAGTGGGGCGGATTCCTTAATAATCTGTGGTCCGTATCCCTCAATACGGCTGTTGCATGTATGTGCATAGGCACTCTCGTTCACTACCGTAAGAACAGGGAGAACGGAGCCTGCTTCCCATATCTTCATACATGGATTCTGGCATATATCACCGCACAGTTTGCCATGTGGACATCCTCGTGCTTCTATCGCCCCGAAGGTTTACTCGATCCGTATCTGCACTTTGAACTGATATATTACGTCATCGGAGCCATTCTCCCGTGGGCACTCGGACGCGACTACAGAGCCGCCGGAGAGGTCGGTCATGAAAAGGGATCTGATGATATCAGGTTCCAGATGAGGATCGAGGCACTCATTTTCTTCGTTATCTTCGGAGTGTGCGCCGGAGGATATTATCTGGCTGTGTGGATGAAGGATGCGCTTCCCCGGGAGTCTTCCGGTGATGATGTATTTAACGTCATCGCGGTAATGCTGTTCGTACTGTCCATATTTATGGAGCTGCTCGTTCTGGCGGTACTCTATGTCGTTGCCTTAAGATACAAGGTCACGCGGGAAGACAAACAGAAAGCGGTCAGCAACAGGCGCAACAGGTTCAATCTGATATTAACGCTCCTGATCACGCTCGGTCTGATGATCTTCTCGGTCATATACAATTCCCAGCTGTATTATGATACGTCCGTCAGCCGTATTTACGAGACCGGAGAGGACAAGTCCGCTACCACGGCGAACGAGATATACAATTACCTGACTTTTGCGAGTTCAACTCTCAAGGTCACTGCGGATACGGTCGATCTGATGGTCCAAAGCGGAAAGTCGAACGAGGAGATAGAAAGATACCTGCAAAGTGAGACGGAGAACTTAAAGAGCGATCTTGATGAGAACTTCACGGGACTCTACGCGTATGTCAACGATACATATTTTGACGGTCTCGGATGGGTACCTCCGGAAGGATACGAGCCGACATCGAGAGACTGGTACAAATACATAACCGCAGCCAAGGGCAGGATGGTCATAGTGGCGCCTTATGTTGATGCCCAGACGAACTCCATCGTCATCACGATAGGAAAGCTGCTGACGGGATGCGGTACCGAAAAAGGGAATGTCGTTGCGCTTGACGTTATCGTCAATCATATCCAGGACGTCACGAGCGAAGTCGATATAGGAGGAAAAGGTTATGCGATGATACTTGACAGTGACGGGTTCATTGTTGCTCACAGGGACACATCGAATAACGGTAAATATATCCAGGATGTCCTCGGACAGGAAGTCTTTGACGGATTGCAGACAGCCGGGGACGGCACAGTCGATGCAACGGTTAACGGTGAGGATTGCATGTTCTTTGTTAACCGGGTCATGGACCAATGGTATGTCGTGATCGTTGTCGACCGTTCCGAGCTGCTGTCGGATGTCAGGTCGCAGCTTGTGATAAATGTTATCGTATCCCTTGTCATATTTGTACTGATCTCACTGTTCTATTATCTCGGATACAAGAACGAGCAGGCATACGGCAAGAAGGTCGAGGAGATGAAGGTCAGCCGTCAGAAACAGGAATACGAAGCCGAAGTACTGCGGCTTGAGAAGCTGGCATCCGATGAGGCGAACAAAGCGAAGAGTGAATTCCTTGCGGATATGTCGCATGAGATCAGAACCCCGATCAATGCGATACTCGGAATGAACGAGATGATACTCAGGGAGACCGGGGAGGCCGGGACACTCGAGTATTCGAGAAATATCAAGAGTTCGGGAAGAAATCTCCTGCAGCTTGTCAACAGCATACTCGATTTCTCAAAGATCGAAGACGGCAAGATGGAGATCGTGCCTGTCAGATACAGTATCAGCACACTCATCACATACCTTATCAATTCCGTTCAGGACAGGGTCAATGCGAAGAATCTCGAATTCAATGTCGATATCGATCCGACGCTGCCGCGTGAACTGTACGGCGATGATGCACGTATAGACCAGATCATCCTGAATCTTCTGACGAACGCGGTCAAGTATACTCCGGAAGGATCGGTCACGCTGACCGTCAAGCAGCTTGAACGCAAGGATGACAATATACTCATATATGTTGAGGTAAGGGATACCGGTATCGGTATCAAGGACAGCGACATGAACCGTCTCTTCGAATCGTTCGAGAGACTCGACAAGGTACGTAACCG
>JAFZRD010000094.1 GCA_017620055.1 Lachnospiraceae bacterium | reverse complement strand
GCTCGTCCATAAGGAATACCTTGGGATTACGAACGAAAGCACGACCCATGGCAACACGCTGTCTCTGACCACCGGAAAGAGCCTTCGGCTAACGGACGAGAAGAGCTGTCAGGTCAAGTATCATGGCTGCTTCCTTAACCATCTTGTCTATTTCATCCTTAGGAACCTTACGAAGCTTCAGGCCGAATGCCATGTTGTCATATACTGACATATGAGGGTACAGAGCATAGTTCTGGAATACCATCGCGATATCTCTGTCCTTGGGCTCAACGTCATTGACTACACGATCACCTATCTTGAGCTCACCCGAAGAGATCTCCTCAAGACCTGCGATCATACGAAGCGTTGTTGATTTACCGCATCCGGAAGGACCTACGAAGATGATGAACTCCTGATCCGCTATCTCCAGGTTGAAATCCTTAACCGCCTGGAATCCGTTGGGATAAACTTTGCAAATGTTCTTAAGTGATAATCCTGCCATTTAATGTAACCTCCAATTGAATTATTTCGGCATGATGCGCCGTATTGATGTGATTATAACAAGACACCCCGGAAATTAAAATGCCAAGGTTGCCCAAAGATTTTCTCTTCCGGTGTACAAATTATCTAAAAGATCATCTGTCCTCATCGGAATCGATCGTTTTGGGCTTGCTTGATTCTTCGGCTTCCAGTTTGTCCTCATCCGTTGTCTCGGAAAAGAATGCAAGCTGGTTCTTGCCTCTCTTCTTGGCCTTGTACAGTGCGGTATCCGCTGCCTTGTACATACTCTCGTAATCGCTTCCGTCACGGGGATATATGGCGGCACCGATGCTGGCCGTGGGTGAATATTTGGTATATGTTCCGACCGTGAAGTCTTTGAAGAATCCGGCAACTCGTCCGGCTTCACGCTCTATAACATTATCATCTTTGAGATCCTTTAAGAAGATGATGAACTCGTCACCGCCGGTACGACCGATAATATCGGTCACGCGGAACTCCGTCCTGATCCTCTTGCCGAGGGTGGCAAGAACTTCGTCACCGAACGCATGACCCATCGTATCGTTGATCTTCTTGAAGTTATCTATATCAAGAACACACATCATACTCGTCTTGTCACGGCCGTCGCCCTCAAGATACTCTCTGATCTTGTTCTCCGTGGATATCTTGTTGAGCAGTTCCGTAAGAAGGTCCGTTTCGGCCTTGCTCTGAAGCTCCATGCTCTCCTTCGTAAAGCTGACTCTGTTGATGATATAGAGTATTATGATGAGCGCCACAAAGATACCGATGGAGAAGAGGACCTTCATGATCATGCTGCGAGTATCCTGATTCTCTTCCTCGATACTTCTTGTGATCTGATTGTCCTGAATGACGACCATTATACTTGCTCCGATCTTGCCGATCGGCTGATGACAAATGTAACAGCTGATGCCTTTACCGTTATTGACGTGTACCGTCCCCGCTCTTCCGGCTTCCACACTCTGAAAGAATGTGGTCGCGCTTCCGTCATCAAAGGTAAGCTTGTCGGCTATCTCCCTGAAATTATCTCCGATCTGGAACAGACCGGACTCGGTTCCGTATACTTCGCCGACTATACCGTTCGAATAAACGAGAGCATAACTGTATGCCGTGGAATCCATCTGTTTGGCTATTCTGTCGCCCTTGTATACGAGGACCAGATTGCCTCTCCACTCACTCTCTGTTCTGATCGGTGCACTGATCATGAGTACGGGCCGGTTCTTCTCATCAATATGGGAGACCGCATTATCCTTCGTACCGAGAAGTGACTTGAATTCCTCGGAATTGTCAACCTCGGCATATTCATTTCCGTATGAATCCACCGCGCTCTTATCGGCTCTTACTATGTACGCATCGACGAGTCCCAGATGGTTGTCAATCTGTTTGAGAAGTTCAACCGCATCCTCATCCGTGATATCTTTATGCGTCATAAGATAGTCAGCCACGGCGTCCGCCGAGCCTACGCAACCCTCATAGAGTCCTTTGTAATATCCCGCGACGGAAACGGCCTGTCTGCTGACACGGTCAAGGGCCTTATCTTTCGAATTGTCCCTCATTATCTTGTTGTAATTGATAAGAGTAAATACCAGGAAGATCATGAGAATGATCGTGGGGATCGCCCACTGTACCGTCATGGAATTACTCTTATTCTTTTCAGCCTTCCCCATCTATACCCTCTTCTTTTGGCATATAAAGAATAAATATCTTATTAAGGAATTTCGAATTAATGTATGCCGTTACGGAAAACATGATCAGCACGAGCAGCAGAAGTGCCGGTGAAAACCATATCAATGCAACGGGGATCGCCGTGATCAGCATCATCAGAAAAGTGTAAGGCAGGTGCCTGATGCTGATAAGAAAGGCGTTCTTAACTGTATTTTTGATCGTATTGTCAAACTGCGCCAGCAGTGGAAATACATATGTCAGTATCATGCATAACACTATTACCATGACACCGACCGCCACTATGATAACATTACTGACAGCCGTGGAATTGAGCACTTCGGCCATATCACCGCCGTTCGCGATCCGAAGATCCATGAACATGATGATACCGATCGCAAGGATGACCAGCCAGATAACGGTAGCCTGCAGGAAATTCTGCTTGAACGACTTGAAGAAGGACTTCGTGATATAACCTTCCTCATCTTTGGCCATCTTCAGTGAAACGTAGTAAAGGGCGGTGGTTGCCGCGCCTACAGTGATCACCGGAATACAGCAGATGATGTATATCAGGTTCAGCCAGAACAGATCCGCCAGTCTCGACAGGAACGTAAATACCGGTCCTTCAAAGTTGAAAATCCTGTTCATTTTATAATCCTTCCGACGCAGTCACACTATTTTGATTATAATTTAACAGTATCAAAAAAGCAATCATTACAGTTCTATGCTCATCGGCGTATATCTGATCCCGTCCGTTATCTTCTCGTGATCAAGATCGGTAAATCCGAGCTTGTGATAAAACCCCACGGCGTACGGCGATGAATTTACCGTCATGTCGGTAACTCCTTCCTCCCTCGCCTCCGAAAAGGCTTTCTTCAGCAGCATCGTGGCTATGCCCTGATGATGAAACGAAGGTTCAACAAACAAAAGGGAGATATGCCAGAATTTGCGGATCCCCAGAATCCCGACTATCACGTCGTTCTCGTCGAATGCTCCCCAGGCACGGTACTCTCCGAGGGCAAACATATTACGCAGCTCGTCTCCTTTAACGAATTCGTGAAAGTTCTTCACACCGAGAGGATCATACTCCGGTGCTTCGTACACGAGAAACGTGTCCCAGGCGAGCTGCATCGCCATATCCCAGTCTCTTCTCTTTAGCGGCCGAACCTCTGTCTTCATTATTTGAACAGGCCTTTGAAGAATCCCGCTATACTGTTGCCGATACTCTTGGCGGTATTGGAGATCGCATTTCCGATCACCTTCGTCAGACCGAGATCCTCGATATTGACCTTGTTGATGTCAAAGGTTCCCGCTTTGATATCATCTTTGTACTTTGCATATATGTCATCCGCCTGCTCGGCAAGGACCTTGTAATCGATACCGAGAGCCTTGACTTTCATCATGAGATCGACGATCTGTTTGATCTCATCTTCGGAAAGTGTGGCGTTCTGATCCTTCATTCCCTTGCGGATCGCGGCTTCTATCTCTTCCCTTGTGTTAAGGTCGTTTGTTGCGACAACGGTCTTGATATATGAGATCAGCTCTTCTGCTTCCTTGTCGTCTCCGACCGCATCCACGATCTGTCCTGTGGTAACAAGCTCGTTAAGAGACGTATCGATCGCTTCGCTGCTGACTTCTTCACCGCTCATTTCCTCATATGCCTTGAGCGCTCCTATAAGAGCGGCGGTACCGGATATCGGTGACGGAGCCGCGACCATGATGTCCGCATCCGTGACACCGGCAGTGATAAGAGCGTTTCTGTACATGTTGGTCGTACAGAAGTTGATATTGTTCGTCGTGACAACAACTCCGTGTCCGGACTCGGCAGGCTTTACAAGAACCGATGAGAGCGACTTGGTGCCGATCAGGGCAGGCTCGATGTACTTATCAAGTGAATCGTGTTCCTCTTTGTTGGTCGTTGTAACTATCTCGTAATCTCCGAGATCCGCTTCGGATATCCCCATCGTCGCAAGTACCGCGGCCTTCTGCTCGGATGTAAGATCCGCGCCGAGAGCCAGATATCCTTTTTTGTCCGATTTCTTATCTTCCTTGTCCTTGTCCTCATCAGATCCACCGAAGATGGAATCAATTATTGAGGAGATCCCTCCTTCATCATCTTTCTTTGCTTCCTGTGTCGGAGTCGGCGTAGGTGTCGGTGTTGCGGTCACTTCCTTGTCCTTGACGGTCCCGTTCCCCGATTCGTCAAATGTGATCGTCTGAGTAGCGCCGACGTTAACGCACATTCCTATCGTAAGAGTCAATACCGTTACGATGCTGATAAGTTTTTTCATAATTATTTCCTCCCTGTCATTAACAAATTTCCGATCCGGATTCCATATCCTTCTCGGGCGTCATGAGTGCCAGATTGCCCTGCTCATCCTCAGCGCACAGGAGCATTCCTTCGGAGTCCACCCCTGCAAGCTTTGCTGTCTTTAGATTCAGCAGGACCATGACTTTTTTGCCTACCATCTCTTCAGGCTTGTAATACGCTTTGATGCCCGATACTATCTGCTTGACGCTGTCCCCTACCTTAACCTTTGAGCACAGGAGCTTCTTGGATTTGGGAACCTCCTCGCAGGCTATGATCTCTCCAACAACAAACTGCATCTTTGCAAAATCATCATATTCGATCTCTTCCTTGAGCTCAACATGGATACCGGTATTCTCTCCGTTACCATCCTGTCCGGAAACACCGTTTTCCCTCTCGTATTCTTTGCGCTGCTTATCGCGGATCTTCTCAACCTCGGCCATGATATCCTCAAGGTTCAGTCTGGCAAAGAGAACTTCCGGCTTGTCCGTAACCTTTGTGCCGCTTCTGTATATACCGAACTCCGACAGGAATTCAAAATCCCTCTCCGTACCGAAGAGCATCATGAGTATCCTGTCAGCCGTATCGGGCATGAAAGGTTTCAGCAGATTGGCACCGATGCATATGCCTTCCACAAGATTATACAACACCTCGGAAAGCCTGCCCTTTTTGTCCTCATCCTTGGCAAGGACCCAGGGTTCGGTCTCGTCGATATATTTGTTGCAGCGTCTGAACACGTTGAACACTTCGGTAAGAGCGTCCGACATATGCATGCTGTCGATCTTTTCTTTGACCTTTTCCGCAGCCGATGTTACTACCGACTTCAGATCCTCATCGACCGCCTCGGTAACGCCGGTGCTGCTGACAAATCCGTCAAAATACTTGTTGCTCATCGCGATCGTACGGTTGACCAGATTACCGAGGATATTGGCAAGATCGGAATTGTATCTTTCCGTCATGAGTTCCCACGTTATCGTTCCGTCGTTATCGTACGGCATTTCGTGAAGCACATAATACCTTACCGCATCAACACCGAAGAGTCTGATAAGATCATCCGCGTATATCACATTTCCGCGGGACTTGCTCATCTTCTCCCCGCCCTGTAGGAGCCACGGGTGTCCGAACACCTGCTTCGGAAGCGGAAGATCCAGGCTCATCAGGAATATCGGCCAGTATATCGTATGGAATCTGATGATGTCTTTTCCTATCAGATGAAGGTCGGCCGGCCAGAGCTTTTCAAACTGTTCCGATGAATCTCCGTCCGTATCGTATCCGATACCGGTTATATAGTTTGACAGTGCATCAAGCCAGACATATACTACGTGCTTGTCGTCAAAATCCACCGGTATACCCCACTTGAACGATGTACGCGATACGCACAGATCCTGCAATCCCGGAAGCAGAAAGTTGTTCATCATCTCATTCTTGCGTGATACCGGCTGAATGAAATCGGGATGTGAGTTGATATACTCGATCAGCCTGTCGGCATATTTACTCATCTTGAAGAAATATGCTTCCTCCTTGGCAGGTTTTACTTCCCTTCCGCAATCCGGGCATTTTCCGTCCACAAGCTGGCTCTCGGTCCAGAACGATTCACAGGGTGTACAGTACATTCCTTCGTACGAACCCTTGTAGATGTCTCCTTTTTCATACATTTTCTTAAACATCTTCTGAACCTGGATCTCGTGATCTTTGTCCGTTGTTCTGATGAAACGGTCATATCCGATGTTCAGACTGTCGCAGATTTCCCTGATCCCGCCTGCGATATCATCCACGAATTCCTTCGGAGTCTTGCCGGCTTCCTTTGCCTTTTCCTCTATCTTCTGACCGTGCTCATCGGTCCCGGTCTGGAACCACACATCCCGGCCTTCAAGTTTCTTGAACCTTGCAAGCGCATCAGCCATGACTATCTCATAACTGTTTCCGATATGCGGCTTTCCCGATGTATACACGATCGCGGTTGTGATATAGTACTTTTCCTTATCCATATTCTTAACTCCTTTGATCTGTTAATCTTCCTTCTCGAGCAGCTGTCTGTATACGTCCCTCTTGGAGATCCCCCTGTCGGCCGCAACTTTCTTCATTGCCTCCTTACGGTCGAGTCCTTCGGATTCGTACATTGCCATATGCTCGTTTATATCTTTCTGCCTCCAGGCGTTTGCCTTTTCTTCATCGATAAGGCTTTGCGATCTGCCTTCGATGATCAGGACATATTCGCCTTTGGGCTCGTTGCTTTCGTAATGATCAATCGCCTCCCGAAGCCGCATTCGGATCGTCTGTTCAAACTTCTTGGTCAGTTCCCGGCACAGGGTTATGTTCCTGTCTCCAAGCGTTTCGTACAGTTCACACAGCGTTGCCTTCAAGTGATGAGGGGCTTCATACAGTATTATCGTCCTCACCTCATCGGTAAGATCCTCCAAGACTTTCCTTCGCTCTTTCTTATCCGCGGGAAGAAATCCTTCAAACACAAATCTTCTCGATGACATACCGGACATCGACAGTGCGGTGACAAGTGCACACGGACCGGGAAGTGATGTGACCCTTATTCCGGCTTTGTGGCACATATCGGCAAGCACTTCTCCCGGATCGGATATCGCCGGTGTTCCTGCATCCGTGATCAGAGCGACGCTCTTTCCTTCCATCATCCGGTCGATGAGTTCGTCTGCCTTATCGTACTTATTGTATTCGTGATAGCTTGTCAATGGTACCTTTATCCCGAAATGATTGAGGAGCTTTAAGCTGTTTCTCGTGTCCTCCGCGGCAATGATATCGACACTTGCCAGCGTCGTAAGAACTCTCTCGGATATGTCCGAAAGATTTCCTATCGGTGTCGCACAAAGATAAAGCATACCCTGTCCGCTTTGTTCATTCATGATCAGTATCCGTATATATCATATATCTCTTTTGTGTAGCAGTTCGGCGATTCATATACTATAAGAGGCCTCTCCACCGTCAGTCTCCGCCTTCCGCCAAGAAAGGCTTCGATCAGTACCATGTTCGGTTCGCGGTTCACATACGGATGGACGAGTTTCATCCTCTTCGGTTCCAGTCCGTGTTTGGTGAGCGTTTCGAATATCTCGGTCAGTCTGAACGGTCTGTGTATCAGAAACATCCTTCCGCCGGGCT
The DNA here is from genome assembly GCA_017620055.1 of Lachnospiraceae bacterium. The sequence continues at coordinate 6,232 of JAFZRD010000094.1, read as the reverse complement.
TTAGCATCTTTGCCGTGATCCTTGCCACATCATCAAAACAGCACATTATCTCATGCCTTGCTATCGCCCTCGGGGAGTCGGGATTCCTGATCCCGTGATTTTCGATCATATATGGAGGATTGCATGTCACGACATCAAACCTGCCGGGCTGAAGATAATCCTCGGTTTCCTTTATATCCGCGCATATGATGTTGATGCGGTCCGAAAGGTCATTTGCCGCAACGCTTCTCTTAGCGAGATCGGCAACCTCCTTCTGGATCTCTATACCGACGATCCTGTCGGCCTGCGTCTTGGCGGCCATGAGTATCGGTATTATCCCGTTTCCGGTGCACAGATCGAGAACAACCTCACCCTTCTTTGCGTATGCATATCCGGACAGCAGCACGGCATCCATTCCGAAACAGAACATATCCGTATTCTGGATGATCCTGAATCCGCACCTTTCAAGATCGTCGATGCGTTCACCTTCCTTCAGTTCAATCGTCGTCCAGTTTGGATTTGCCATCGTTTTGTTCCAGTCTTTCCAGCTCTTCCAGTTCCTTCTCTTCCTCGATCTCCTCCCGGTTCTTCGGATTCCGGTTGTCTTTATCTTTGTTCTTGCCGCGCTTTCCGCCTTTGCCGCCTTTCTCGTCGTCTCGTTCTTTCTTGTGACGCGGCTTGAACTTGAGCTCTGCTACGGCATATTCACGCAGTTCCTTCTCATCATCGACTTCAACGACAACCTTCACGAGCTGCTTGAGCACGTTGGTCTCCCTGACTTCACCCTTGAGGCCGTCGGGCGTCGTTACGCTGTCCCCGACTCTCGGAAGCTTTCTGTTGAGTTCCTCATATACCTGTGCTTCGTTCTGCAGGCAGCACATAAGACGTCCGCATATTCCGGATATCTTGGTCGGATTGAGAGACAGGCTCTGCTCTTTTGCCATCTTGATCGATACAGGGGCAAAATCAGCCAGATAAGTATGACAGCACAACGGCCTGCCGCAGATGCCCATGCCTCCCAGGATCTTGGTCTCATCACGGACACCGACCTGTCGCAGCTCGATCCTCGTTCTGAACACTCCGGCCAGATCTTTGACAAGTTCGCGGAAATCGACTCGTCCGTCCGCCGTGAAATAGAACAGCACCTTATTGTTGTCGAATGTGTATTCGGCATTGATGAGCTTCATCTCAAGGCCGTGCTTTAATATCTTCTCCTGGCATACTTTGTATGCGTCCTTTTCTTTCTCGCGGTTTCTCTTCTCACGCTCGTCATCGTCCGGGGTCGCTTTTCGTATGACGTTTTTGAGAGGCTGTGTGATCTTGCCGTCGTCAACTTCCATATTCGGAAGAACAACGGTCCCGTATTCCACGCCTCTTGCCGTCTCCACGATAACATGATCGGACCGTTTGAACTCGATATCCTTCGGTCCGAAGTAGTATATCTTGCCGGCCGTTCTGAATCTGACGCCTATTACTTTTGTCATCTCTTAATTCTCCTTTATGGCAAGCAGCATTAATTCCATCGCAAGCGAGAAGTTCACGTTTGCTTTAAGACGCTGCCTGGTCTTCTCCATTATTTTCAATATCGCTTCTATCCCTTCGTATGATCTGTCACGGGCTTCATTGATGATGCTCTCTTTCTCATCCGCGAACACGATCGCGCTCTCATCCATCGTCGCCTTGTACAAAAGGACATCCCTGTACCAGATCATCATGATGTCGAGAAGGTCGCCGACACTTACCTTGTATTCTTCCATCTTCCTGAGCGTTTCGACAAAATCGGATGTGTCCATGCTCCGAATATGTTTCAGTACCCTTACGGTCTCGTCGCGGATCTCTTCAAAGTCCTCGCTTGTTGCAAGACTTCTGGCCTTCCCGATATTACCTCTCGCAAACGCGGTACAAATGTCTGCCCTGTAGTCGGGAACCTTTATCTCTTTCATAAGGTAATCCCTGACGATCCCATCCTCCACCGGGCGCATGTCAAGCTGGACGCATCTCGACAATACAGTCGGAAGGATCGCGCCTTTGGACGTTGCCAGAAGTATTATGACCACATACTCGGGCGGTTCCTCGAGAGTCTTGAGGATCGCGTTCTGGGCTTGCGGAGTCATCTTCTCCGCCTCGTTCATGATGTATATCTTCCATTTGCTCTGATACGGTCTGATCTGCGCATCGGAAACGATCTGTGCCCTGACGTCATCCACGGATATCGTGTTCGGCTTGTCGTGGGTCACCGTGATGATGTCGGGATGGTTGTGCGTTGCGGCCTGAACGCATGCCTTGCACTTCCCGCACGGATCGATGCCTCCCACCGGGTCCTCGCATACAAGCGCGTTCGCAAATATCCTTGCGATGAATTCCTTGCCCTGCATGCTCTCGCCCGTGATCAGATAGGCCTGGCTGATCTTGCCAGATGTGATCGCGACCCGCAGATGCTCCTTGATATGCTCTTGTCCTATGATGTCGTTAAAAGTGTTAGTCATGTTAATATATCCAACAGAAGCCCTCGGATCTCGCCCACCTTGGCGAGGATCGCGAGATGATCCTTCTCGTCTTTCATCAGCTCCTGCGCGAGCTCATCGAGCGTCTCATCAACCCGGCGGATGATCCCGTACACCCTGTGCCTGCCTTTGCGGTCAAGAAAATTCTCACGCGAGAACTTGTGCGATCTGTTAACGATCTCATTCATGAATTCCTTGATCAGCGCACGGTAGCGCTTCATGTCCTTGACATCCATATGCTTGGTGATCTTGTTACCCTGCATCGTGATGTCTTCGTACATGAGACCGAGCCTCTCCTGAAGCCCTTCCTCCTCGATGGCGCTCATGAGCGTAAACCGGAACGCATCATCGGTCGGTCCGTTAACCTGATTCGTATCGGTCACCGGGGTCGGTGCACTCACCTGATTGATCTTAATATCCATGTTTTGATCCTCTTGGCGCAATCATCAAGATCGTCGTTCTCAAATCTCTCATCATCCGTGATCCCGAGTTCCCTTATCCGCTCTTCGCGAAAATCATTTGCATCCGACAGAAATCTCCTGCACATTTCCGCATATTTTCCGTTCTCGGGAAGTCTCTCACGGTCAAGAGCCCGCTGCAGTCTCTCGCCGTCATCAAGCTCTATGTATATCGGAACTACCCTGTCCCTGCCGTAGTATTCTCTTGTTCCGGCAAATGACTCGAGCACACCGATGGCGATATAATCGTTTTTCTCAAGATCGATGCTTCCGTCATCGGCGGTGAAATAATACCAGTCACCGTGAACGGTATGATATACCTGTTCCTCTATGATCTTTCCGGATTCCTTGAGCTTCCCGTATCCGTATACGTCCGTGAAATGATAACTGACACCGTCCGTCTCACCGTCCCTGATCGGTCTGGTCGTATACCTGATAACGGGTACAAGTCCGAGATCCTTATCATTTATGATCTTTTTGTAAATACTGTCCTTACCCGCACAGCTCTTTCCTATGAGGTAGAAGATCTTTCCCATAAAACCGCTATTTCCTTATCCGCAAGGCCCGTCACTTCCAGGCCGTTTTCCAGTGCACTGAGTATCTTATCCGCCGCTTCGCCGGAGATGATCCGGCCGGGTATCGCAAGCGGTATTCCCGGCGGGAACACCGATACAAAATCCGCGGCTGTCCTTCCCTCGGACAGCTCCACCGGAATGTATTCTATTGTTTCCTCAAACAGAACCTCTTTTATTCTGTTGTCAAAGCTTGTCGCATCGCTGTCTTCTTTGCACCCTTGTTCCATGATCGGAACGGTTTTCAGAGAATGTGCGATCCGGCTTCCGACAACGCTGTCATAAAGCTTCTTAATGACAGAGCGTGTTTTGGGAAGCACCTGCATATCCTCTATCTTCTGATCGATATCGGAAAGGGCTTTTACCAGCTTCTCGAATCCTTCATCCGTATCCGCAATCGATGTCATCAGGAGAACATACGTCTGTGTTGCCATTTCGGCACATATCCCGTACCGTTCCCTGAGCATGTCCGACAACTGTTTTCCGGTATATGAAGATGTCATATCGCTTACGACTATCTTGCTTTTGTCATGACCGGCCGAACCTTCGGCTGTCAGCTTTTTTTCGCAAAGGACGCTGAGGCATTTAAGATCCTCCGCCTTTTTATACAGATCATCAAACCTTCGGGAATATTCATCAAACAGCCTGCCGCCTTCCCTCTCGAGAAGATCGGTCATATTGTCGATCGATGCCATCAGTACGTATGACGGACTTGATGTCATATACACCGGGAGCATTTTGCGTATGCGCTCTTTGGACGGGCAGTCCCTGTTTATATGTATGAGCGCCGTCTGCGTCATTGCCGGCAGTGTTTTGTGAACACTCGTAATGACTACATCCGCTCCCGAAGCTACCGCACTTTGCGGAAAATCATCCGACAGTCCGAAATGTGCTCCGTGTGCGGCATCGACGATGAGCACGGCTCCTTTTTTATGGCACGCGTCCGCTATTGCCGCAACATCGCTTGTGATACCTTCATATGTCGGACTCGTGATCACGACCGCGACCCTGTTTCCGTCCGCTTCATCGAGAGCTTTATCAACCGATGAGACGCATACCCCTCCGCTTATCTCAAAATAAGCTTCCTGATCCGGTGTGATCATATACGGTTTTGCACCGCTTTGCATCAGTCCGTTATATACCGACCGGTGGCAGTTTGATGCGATGATCAGACTGTCTCCCGATGTAACGGATCCCGTGATCGCGGCAAGTATCCCGCATGTCGATCCGTTCACGAGAAAGTGCGTCTCGTCCGAACCGAATAACGCGGCGGCACGATCCTCCGCCTCTTTTATTATCCCCCGGGCATTGTGAAGATCATCGAAACCTTCCGTCTCGGTAATATCTATCCCGTATATCTGCCGAAGCAGATCATCACCCGAGAGCATTCTCTTGTGACCCGGCATATGAAACGGATATACTCCGCTGTCACGATTTTCCTTAAGAGAGTTGATCAGCTGCATCTGTATTCTCTTCGGATGACTCTGCTTCAAAGACCGCCCGGTCCTGATCGGAAACTTCCTGTTCGGACTCCTGTTCCGGTTCCGGATCAGATTCCCGATAATGTACTTCCTCCTGCACTGTCACCGGTTCTTCAGGCTGCGGTGCACTCTCTTCCGGTTCCGGCTCGGTCAGATAATCACCTGACTTAAATGTCTTCACCTTTTTGTTGAACACTATGTGCGTGAATATATCCGACAGACCCGCAACGATCAGGGCGATCCCGATCAGTATGAACATGGTCCGGTCCTGCAGCTTAAGATAAACCGAAATAAATCCCGCCGCTATACCGATGAGAGCGAAGATCATGACAACAAGCCATACTTCGGTTACCTTTTTCATCTTCCTGTCGATCCGCTTCATATCGATCGAATGCTGAAGCTTTATCACTCCGTTTGCGATAAGGACTATACCCGCGATAACCGGGAAATATGGTCCTAACGCTTCCTGCTTAGTTATAAAGAGAAGCGCCACGACAAGCGCCATCACACCGTATACGAGATCCAGACGGAAGTATCCGGCAGTCACGTCTTTAATACAGTATGAAAGTATCGAGATCACACCGGCCAGTCCGAACACTATCGAGATCACTTTGCAGACCGTCGGTATGTCGATCTGACTGTATACGGTAAAGACCGCACCTACAAGAACAAACAAAATGGATATCAGGTAATGATGCCATTTGAGCTGATCGTTTTCTTTTTTCTCCTTACCGTTCATGGAAATACCCTCCTTTACTGGAAAAGAATACTACTCCCCGTAACCCGCTATCGTATCATCCGTCATGTTGTCCTGTATGATGACTCTTCCGTTCTCGTCAAGTGACGATCTGTAGCTGTCGATGATATGATCGTATTTTCCGAGATTGATGTTGATGACCTTCATGATCCTTTCTTTGTCAAAGAGAGGCCCTCTCGTGATCTCGTCTATGATCTCGTAATACTCTTTGGCATCCGCGTTCTTGATCGCACCTGTTCCCCATTCGTATCTGACAAGATTTCTGTATCCGACCGGAGCGTCTCTCCACATATGTCCGATCCTCCAGCCCTTTTCCTTGACGGCGGGAAGATGAGCCAGGAACGGATCTCCGAGCGCATACAGGTCATTGAGATACAGATCGTTGTTATAGTATTTGGTTATTCCGGGAACGCTCTCGAGAATGCCGCCCTTCATACCGTTGTCCCGAAGCTCTTTGACGCTCTCATCGTTCCATGTGTTC
>JAFZRD010000093.1 GCA_017620055.1 Lachnospiraceae bacterium | reverse complement strand
GTGAAGGTCATTTGGAAAGAGATCAGGGTTGCGGTCGTTTGCGGTATCACGCTCGCGATCGCAGGTTTTGCGAAGATCATGCTGTTCGACCAGGTGCCGGTCATAGTCGCACTCGTCGTCTGCCTGACACTCGTTGTGACAGTTTTCTTTGCGAAGATCGTAGGATGTACGCTCCCGATGATCGCACAGAAGATCGGGTTTGACCCCGCGGTCATGGCGTCGCCGTTCATCACGACAATCGTGGATGCGCTGTCGCTCCTGATATATTTCCAATTCGCAACACGTATTTTGGGCATATAATTGATACGCACCACGGAGTATTTACGCATTTGTTCGAAAAGGCGCTTTCGCTTCTTTCCGGACGTCACGTTACTAGACTCGAAAAAACCTCGTCAAGTAACAACGTCCTCCAAAACTTTTCTCACAAACGGTAAACACCCCGGGTGCTTGTTTGAGGTTGAATATGAAGAATAAGAGAGAAGATATAAGGAATATCGCGATCATCGCGCACGTCGATCACGGCAAGACCACACTCGTCGATGAACTGTTAAAGCAGAGCGGCGTCTTCAGGGAGAACCAGGAAGTCGCGGAGCGCGTGATGGATTCGAACGATATCGAGAGGGAGAGAGGCATCACGATACTCTCGAAGAATACCGCTGTGTCGTACAAGAACGTCAAGATCAACATTGTTGATACCCCGGGACATGCCGATTTCGGCGGCGAGGTTGAGCGTGTCCTGAAGATGGTGGACGGTGCGGTTCTCGTTGTCGATGCATTCGAAGGTGTCATGCCCCAGACGAAGTTCGTGCTTAAGAAAGCGATGAGCTTAAAGCTTCCTGTACTCGTATGCGTCAACAAAGTCGACAGACCCGAGGCCAGATGCGATGAAGTTGTCGATGAAGTTCTCGAGCTCTTCATGGATCTTGATGCAAGTGATGAGCAGCTCGACTGTCCGTTCATCTATGCTTCGGCCAAGAACGGCATGAGCGGGACATCGCCTGATAATCTCGAGAAAACGATGGTACCTCTGTTTGATGCTATTGTGAACTACATACCCGCGCCCGAAGGTGATTTTGACGCAGGGACACAGGTCCTTATCAGCACGATCGATTACAACGATTATGTGGGACGTATAGGTGTCGGAAAGGTTGAGAGCGGAACGATAAAAGTCAATCAGGATGTCGTTATCGTCAATCACCATGAGCCCGACAAACAGCGCAAGGTCAAGGTGTCCGCACTGTATGAATATGACGGCCTTAACAAGGTCAACGTCAAGGAAGCGAGTGTCGGATCTATAGTCGCAGTTTCCGGAATAGCGGATATCCATATCGGAGATACTATATGCGATCCCGAGAATATCGTTCCGATACCGTTCCAGAAGATATCCGAGCCGACGATCTCGATGAACTTCATGGTAAACGACTCACCGCTCGCGGGTCAGGAAGGCAAGTTCGTGACATCGCGCCACATACGTGAGAGACTGTTCAGGGAACTTAACACCGACGTATCGCTTCGGGTTGAGGAGACCGATTCGACCGACTCGTTCAAGGTGTCGGGAAGAGGCGAGCTTCACCTGTCGGTACTGATCGAGAACATGCGAAGGGAAGGCTACGAATTCGCTGTCAGCAAAGCCGAGGTGCTGTACCGTACCGATTCAAAGGGACGTAAGACCGAACCGATGGAGATCGCGTACATCGATGTTCCCGAGAATCTGGCCGGCAATGTCATAGAAAAGCTCGGTTCGAGAAAAGGCGAGCTTCAGAACATGACTCCGATCACCGGAGGATACCAGAGGCTTGAATTCTCGATACCCGCAAGGGGCCTCATCGGATACAGGGGAGAATTCCTGACCGATACAAAAGGCGAAGGCATCATCAATACGATCTTTGACGAATATGCTCCGTACAAGGGCGATATACAGTTCAGAAAACAGGGAAGCATCATCTCGTTCGAAACCGGGGAATCAGTGACATACGGGCTGTTCCAGGCGCAGGAGAGAGGTGTTCTGTTCATCGGTCCCGGAGAGAAGGTGTATGCCGGAATGGTAATAGGCCAGACCGGCAAAACGGAAGATGTCGAGATAAACGTGTGCAAGAGCAAGCACCTTACGAACACCCGTGCATCGGGCTCGGATGAGGCGCTGAGGCTCTCGCCGCCGAAGATCCTGTCGCTCGAGCAGGCGCTCGAATTCATCGATACGGACGAGCTTCTGGAGATAACGCCGGAAACGCTGCGCATCCGCAAGAAGATACTCGATCCGACCCTTCGGAAACGTGCCGCGTTCGCACAGAAGAATAATCAATAAAAATAAAGACAAATGCGATCGGTTATAATATAATACTATGATAGGCAACCATTATCATCTTACATGGGGGATATGACATGTTTGCAAACATTTTCGGTAATTATCTTGTAAGGAAGAAGATCATAAGCGAGGATGAGTTTGTCAGGATCAAGATGACGCTCTACAAGACGAGAGTCAAGCTGGGCCTCATCGCCGTTTCTGAGGGACTTATTACCGAAAAACAGGCAGATGAGGTTAATCGTAAACAGCAGGTTATGGACAGGAAGTTCGGAGATATCGCGATATCGCTCGGATATCTGACACCTGTTCAGGTGGAGCGCCTTATGGCACTTCAGGGCAATCAGTATATGTGTTTCTGCCAGAGCGCGATAGATAACGAGATCATGACACTCGAGCAGATAGAAGGTGCGATGGATTACTTCAAGAAGGAGAACGGTTTCACGTTCGCCGACATGGAGTCGATCAAGTCGGGTGACGTTGACAGGGTACTCCCGCTCTTCCTTCCGGAGATACCGGAGGGCCCGTACAGGGAGCTTCTTGCGGTGACGTTCAGGTGTATCAACCGTCTCGCATCCGATGATATCTCTCTTAAGCGCGGATACACGACGTCGAACTATCAGAGCGGCGCCATAGCGATGCAGGAGGTTATCGGGGATTATAACGTTATCAACGGATTTTCCGGTGACGACAAAGGTATCCTGGCGATCGCGGAGGCATTTGCGAAGGAGTTCTTCGAGACGGTCGATATTAACGCTCTCGATGCGGTCGGAGAGTTCGTCAATATTTCGGACGGACTGTTTGCATCGGCTATGAGCAAGGAGGGAATGGAACTCAATCTCCTTCCCCCGGTTCTGTCCGCGGAGCCCATGGAGATCAACGGATCACTCGTGATCGTTATCCCCATATTCATCAATCAGCAGCCGCTTGACTGGATCATCAGTCTCAAATCATCAAGCAAAGCATGAACACAAGTTTTCAGTATAGACGGAGGTTATGAAAAATGTCGGTTTTTACAGGAGCAGCAGTAGCTATATGCACACCTTTTCTTGCGAACGGAGATGTGGACTACGATAAATTCAAAGAACAGATAGAATACCAGATTGAGAACGGCACCGATGCGATAGTAGTGTGCGGTACGACAGGAGAGGCATCATGCCTGTCCCATGAGGAACATCTTGACTGCATTAAGTTCTGTGCGGAAGTTGTCGATCACAGGATACCGGTCATTGCCGGAACGGGATCCAACTGCACGGAGACAGCCATCTATCTGTCGCAGGAAGCAGAGAAGTACGGAGTGGATGCGCTTCTTGTGGTAACACCTTATTACAACAAATCAACCCAGAAGGGCCTTATAGAGCATTTCACGATGGTGGCCGAGAGCGTTAAGCTTCCGATCATCCTCTACAATGTTCCCGGAAGAACGGGCTGCAACATCATGCCGCAGACTGCCGCAACACTTGTAAGGGACGTTCCGAACATCGTCGGTATCAAAGAGGCAAGCGGCAACATCTCACAGATCGCAAAGCTCATGAGCCTGTGCGGAGATGAGATAGAACTGTATTCCGGAAACGACGACCAGATCGTTCCGATCATGGCACTTGGCGGACTCGGAGTCATTTCGGTGCTCTCAAACGTCGCACCGAGGAAGACGCATGACATCTGCCAGGCATTTCTCGATAACGATCCGAAGCTTGCGGCAAAGAGACAGCTTGATGCGATCCCGCTCTGCAATGCACTGTTCTGCGAGGTCAATCCCATCCCTGTCAAGAAAGCGCTTGAACTGCAGGGAAGAGACCGCGGAATACTCCGCCGTCCTCTTCGCGAGATGGAACCTGAAAATGCCCAGACGCTCAAAGAAGCGATGGAAGCATACGGGGTACTGTAATGGTTAAGATGATTATGCACGGCTGTAACGGCCGTATGGGTAAGATGATCGCAGGTATAGTTGCCGACGATCCCGATATAGAGATAACGGCCGGCGTCGATCTTAACACAGCATCGGACGGATCGTTCCCGGTAGTCGACAGCATAGAGAAAATCACTTCTCCGGCGGATGTGGTCGTTGATTTCGGTAATGCCGCTGCCGTTGACAAGGTTATCGACTGGTGTGTCGAAAAGAAGATACCGCTCGTTGAATGCACGACGGGACTGATCGATGAGACTCTTGCGAAGATGGAGAAAGCATCATCCGTCATACCAATGTTCAAATCGGCTAACATGTCACTCGGCATCAACATCATTCAGAAGATACTGAAGGAAAATGCAGCAAAGCTTGCCGAGGCGGGCTTTGACATCGAGATAGTGGAGAAACATCACAGGACCAAACTTGATGCGCCTTCGGGAACGGCTCTTGCACTTGCGGATTCGGTCAACGAGGGACTCGAGAAGAAGAAGGATTACGTGTTTGACAGATCGGGGCGAAGACAGGTAAGACCCGATACCGAGATCGGTATCTCTGCGGTAAGAGGCGGTACGATCGTCGGAGACCATGATGTGATCTTCGCGGGACGCGATGAAGTCATAACGTTTTCGCATACGGCATATTCGAGAGCGGTATTTGCCAAGGGCGCCGTTGAAGCCGCCAAGTTCGTTGCCGGAAAGGGCGCGGGCAGATACGATATGTCCGACGTACTGAACTGAAGGAAGAATAATGAAGTTTCGTCCCTGCATCGACATACATAACGGCAAGGTTAAACAGATCGTCGGATCCACTCTTCGTGATGAAGGCGATAAGGCCGAAGAGAATTTCGTATCCGACAGGGACGCTGCTTTTTACGCAAGACTCTACAGGGAGCATGACCTTCCCGGCGGACATGTGATAATGCTGAATGCCGCAGGAAGTGAATACTTCGACGCCACGAGAGAGCAGGCACTGTCGGCGCTTGCCGAATATCCGCAGGGACTCGCGGTTGGCGGAGGCATAACCGCCGACAATGCGAAGGAGTACATTGATGCGGGAGCGTCGCATGTCATCGTCACAAGCTATGTTTTCCGGGACGGGTGCGTAAACGACGATAACCTTGCAAAGCTTGTATCCGCTGTCGGAAAAGAGAGGATAACGCTCGATCTGAGCTGCCGTTATATCGACGGTACATACAGGATCGTGACCGACAGATGGCAGAAGGTCTCGGACGAGACGGTAGACGCAAAGCTTTTTGACAGACTCGGAAGATCATGTGATGATTTTCTTGTTCACGCGGTTGATTCGGAAGGTAAGGCCTCGGGTCTTGATGAGCGCCTGATCGGCATCCTTAAGGAGTCGCAAAGGCCTGTCTGCTACGCGGGAGGGATAGCGTCATACGAAGATATCAGGCGCCTTGACATGATCGGCGAGGGACGCGTGGACTTCACGGTCGGATCGAGGCTTGACATATTCGGAGGAAACCTGAAACTGGAGGAGGTTGCCAGATGTACACGATAATGATAGTTGATGACAATGATACCGAGCTTCTCGTTGCCAAGAAAGCATTAGAGAAGCAATACAGTATTATTGATATCAACAATCCCAAGACCGCGCTCCAGCGTCTTGCCAAGTCGACGATCATGCCGGATTTCATCCTTCTGGATGTTGCAATGCCGGGCATAAACGGATTTGACTTCATCATGCGTCTCAAGACGAGTGAGAAGACCAAGAACATCCCCGTGCTGTTCCTGTCGGGTGACAAGGAGAACACGACCGAGATGGAGGCTTACAGACTCGGAGGCGTTGATTTTATCCGCAAACCCATCATTCCCGAT
>JAFZRD010000092.1 GCA_017620055.1 Lachnospiraceae bacterium | reverse complement strand
CATCACCGTATAAACGTAATAGATGTCCGGTTTCTTTCTCGCATCGATACTTCTCTTCATGATCCGGTAAGAGAAGTCGGGATAAGAATTGCCCGGATATATCTTATCCAGGCACATTTCCTTTGAGATCTTATCTATGATGTCCTCCGGTCCGGATGTGACCGGAAGCTTTATGTTATGAATTATGATCAACCGGCTGCCTCCCTGCCCGCGACCATTCCGGAGCTTGCTGCCCATTGCAGGTTGTAGCCTCCGCAGTCACCGTTTACATCAAGTATCTCTCCCGCAAAGAACAGTCCCGATACGAGCCGTGATTCAAGATTGTCGCGAACCTCCGACAGACTGACTCCGCCCTGGGCCACCTGTGATGAATCCATGTCACCCGAGCCCTTTATGAACGTCTCAAAACACTTTACCGTTCTGCAGATATTTGTGATCTCGGTATCATCAAGACTTCCGCAGTTTCTCTTAAGGTCAAGAGAACACCTCTTCATTATGAGTATTCCGAGAGGTTTGGCAAGAAGACCTATGAACATCTCCTCCAGCGGTCTGTCCGAAATGTTTCCTATCCTCTTCTTAATGAAATCAGTCATCTCTCCTTCCGGTATGTCCGGAAGAAGATCTATCTCGGCCCTGACGCGATAATGCTTATCAAGTGATTTTACCGCAAGGTATGAAAGGTTGAACACGCACACTCCGGATATCCCGGTCTTTGTCAGCTGCAGTTCTCCGTCCTCGGTACCAAGGCACTGCCAGCCGCTCTCATCCCTGGCCATAACGGATATCGCAGCTCTCGTCCGAATACCCGCGATCGAAGGATAGAAATCCTCCTCGCATACAAGATAGGTCAGCGCGGGAAGAGGTTTTACAAGAGTATGTCCGAAGCACTTTGCGATCTCGTATCCGCTGCCGTCGGAACCGGTATTTCTGTTCGCGCTCGATCCGCAGCAGAGAATGACACGGTCAAATGTAAGTCTTGCATTCGCGGTAACGATAACAAACTTATCTTCAAGCGTTCTGTCATTTGACTGTTTCTGCTTCTCGATCCTTCTGATGTCCGTCTCGGTGTGAACATCGATCCCGCGGTCCCTTATCGCGAAGCGCAGTATGTCGACAACGGCCGACGCCTGCTCACAATACGGGTACAGATAACCCTTGCGCTCTTTTACAAAAAGGCCCAGGCTCTCATAGAAAGCAAGCGTATCCTTCGATGTGCACCGGTTCATGACCTTTTCGATCAGGCCGGTATCGGACCCGTGAAAATGAGACATATCCATATCTGTATTGGATATGTTGCACTTGCCGCTTCCGGTCAGAAGAAGCTTTCTTCCCATTCTCGGCATATGTTCGAATATCGTGACTTCGGCGCCGTTATCCGCAGCCGTGATGGCAGCGATCATTCCCGAAGCGCCTCCGCCGATTACCGCAATATTCATTTCGCTTTCCTCAAACAGGCCGAAGACTCATCAGAGAAGTCTGAACAGTCTTGCAATCGATGCTACAGCCCCTCCGCCGGGAAGGCTTCGAAGCTCGCTCTCGCGTACTCCGCGAAGGAGCAGCAGAACAACGAAGTATACGATAACGCCGACAGCCGATGATATTATGACACTCACAAGCTCGGTCGATGATTTGGACAATATGAAATACAGAAGCCATATTACGCCGCCCATAACAGCCGATGAAATGAGCGGTATAACGAATGTACGCTTCATCTCCTGATGATAGCGAAGGTGTCTTCTGATACTGAGCCAGTTAAGTATGCACATCAGAAGTCCGAACGCCATGCAGGCAACCACAACACCGTACAGTTTCCAGTCGAGAACGCTTATCGTCAGGTACAGTATCCCGAGATGAAGGACGAGTGCGATAGCCGCATTTCTCACCGGGATCCTCATTTTGTCTATGCCCTGAAGAATTCCGTTTGAAAGTGTCGAGAGCGAATAGAATACAACCGATGCCGACCCCATCAGAAGAAGCTTTGCGGGTATGTCGACTTCGCCTGTGAACATCAGGCTTATAAGCGGACGACCGAGTATCGCAAGGCCAACGGCACACGGAATCGAAATTATCATTACGAATCGAATTCCAATCGCGACCTTATGCCTTGCCTGTCTTCTCTCACCGTTTTCAATGCATGCCGCAAGGGACGGCATCATCGATGAACAAAGCGCATTTGCAAGCGCGATCGGAACGTTTGTCAGGACTCTGTATTTACCGGAATAGATTCCCCAGTATTCAGCCTTTATCGAGGAGAATCCCTTTACATCCATAACGTAATTAAACAGACCCTGATCGATCGTATCGCTTATGTTGTATATCGTGGTCGAGAGAATGACCGGAAGAACCGTGATGATTATGACCGAGAAGATCCTGCCGAACGAATCGACATACTTCGCGTTGTCCTTTAATATGTTCTTCCTCATCCTGCGCTTGTGGACAAAGAACATGATGAGAAGGACAAGAAGACCCGCGACCGCTCCGGCTCCGGTACCGAGCGTGCCTCCTGCGGCTCCCCACGCCGGTGCGAAAGCATCGTCACGAAGAAGCGCGGCGACCTTTGTTCCGTATTCATACAGATATACACCGGCAACGATCGATATGACCGCATTGACTATCTGCTCCACAAGCTGTGAGAACGCAGTCGGAACCATCGTTCCAAGTCCCTGGAAATAGCCGCGCACAACACCCATGATCGCAACGACCAAAAGTGTGGGTGCGAGCATCCGAAGTGCTATCGCACTCCTCGGCATGCTCATGATGTTTCCGGCAAGCTTATCCGCGCCGAACAGAACGATACCGCATGTAGCACCTCCCGTCAGTATCGCGAACATCAGGGCTCCGTGGAAGAACCTCCTGGCATTCCTGTACTGGCCCTTGGCCGCCCTGGCCGCAACGAGCTTCGATACCGCAACAGGCAGTGAATATGATGATATTATAAGCATTATGGAATAGATCTGAAATGCCGCCGAGTAGTATCCCATACCGGCGTCGCCGATCGTGTTCTGAAGCGGGATCCTGTATATGAACCCGATGATCCTGCTGATGATACCCGCAGCAGCAAGTATCCCGCCCTGAACTATGAAGTTGGAATTCTGAGGTCTGGTCTCGGTCATTATCCTTTAACCGCAAGGAGAGGAAAATCCTTAGAAAGCCTCTCCATAATGATCTTCTGCCTTTCTTCCATTAGTATCCTGTCCGAGTCTTCAATATGGTCATAGCCGCACAGATGCAGCATGCTGTGTACGATAAGAAATGAGAACTCACGCTGTATGTCATGCCCGTATTCTTCGGCCTGCGCCTCCACCCGCTCGGCGGATATAACTATATCCCCGAGAAGAAGCTCTCCGCTTTCGGGATCGAAATAGTCGGGTTGCTCTTCACACTTCGTAAAATCAGACGGCGCGGGCAGTTCCGTCATCGGAAAACTGAGTACATCGGTCGGGGAATTGATATTTCTCATCTCATAGTTGATTTCACATATCCCGGCATCGTCGGTAACAAGAAGGGATACGAGTGCCTCATACGGACATTCTTCCTCATCGAGCACAGCCTCAACAGACTGTTCATAGAGATCCCTGTAATCAAAATTCCACCTGATATCAGCTTCACAGTCCAAATAACAAGTCATTTTGTTTTCTTCTTCCCGCTCTTTGACTCGTAAGCTTCGTATGCCTTGACTATCTTCTGTACGAGAGGATGACGTACGACATCCCTGCTCGTCAGATTGCAGAATGCGATATCTTCAACGTTTGAAAGTACCTTGACCGCAACATCGAGACCCGAGATCGCACCGACTGCCAGATCCTTCTGAGTTCGGTCACCAGTGATGACGACCTTGCTCCCGAAACCGATCCTCGTCAGGAACATCTTCATCTGTGCGGGTGTCGTGTTCTGTGCTTCGTCAAGTATGATATATGCGTTGTCGAGAGTACGTCCTCTCATGTACGCAAGAGGCGCAACTTCGATAAGACCCTTTTCCATGTTGCGCGAAAAGCTCTCGGCGCCCATTATCTGATAAAGCGCATCATAGAGCGGACGCAGATACGGATCTATCTTGCTCTGCAGATCCCCGGGAAGAAAACCGAGCTTCTCTCCGGCTTCGATCGCGGGTCTTGTCAGGATGATGCGTCCGACTTCTTCTTTCTTGAAAGCCGTTATAGCCATTGCCATGGCCAGATATGTTTTACCGGTTCCGGCAGGACCGAGTCCGAACACGATCATGTTCTTCCTGATGGCATCGACATACGCTTTCTGGCCGAGCGTCTTGGGCTTGACCGGTTTGCCGTTCATCGTATGGCATATCATCGTATCGTCCGCTTCAAGAAGCGAATCTTTGATATTCTCGTTCTGCATCTCCACGGAGTATCTCACCTGCTGTTCCGTGATCGTATTGCCGCGTTTTGACATCTCATACAGTTCATCGAGAATGCCCTGTGTCCGTATGATGGCATCGGGTTCGCCGATTATCTTGACGCGGCCGTCACGCTCTACAACCGTTGTTCCGTATGTCTCTTCTATGATCTTGATATGGGAATCAAACGGTCCGAATATGTTACGAAGACTCTGTTCGTCTATGTAAAGATCATCCATTAATCAACTATACCTTTGATGAGTTTATTCTTTGTCACGGGATCCGCTGAAAACGAATACGCACCGCGGAGCCTGTCGAAACCTTCCTTCATTTTTGCATCGTCATTGGCGTAAACGGTTGCTATCGTTTCGCCTTTGGCGACTTTCTCTCCGACCTTTTTGTTAAGGTATATCCCGACTGACAGATCGATGATATCTTCTTTACTGCGTCTGCCTCCGCCGAGAAGAAGACTTGCAATACCGACCTCTTCGCTCATAATCGCAGAGACGTAACAGTCCTCTTCGGCCTTAAACTCTGTCATCTTCGACGATCGGGGAAGGTTTTCGGGATCATATACATCGGCCCTGTTCCCTCCCTGTGCCTCGATAAAATCGGCAAGTTTGTCAAGCGCCTTGCCGGATGATATCGACTCTTCGAGCATGGCCCTGGCCTCATCCTTATCACCGGCTTTACCCGCAAAAGTGACCATATAACTTCCAAGTGTCAGGCACAGTTCATGAAGGTCCTCGGGTCCGTTACCTTTGAGCGTATCTATTGCTTCTTTTACTTCTATGGCATTTCCGACCGCACGTCCGAGCGGCTGGTCCATATCGGATACGACAGCCATCGTCCTGACATCGGAATGCTTTCCGATCGCGACCATCTTCTTTGCCAGTTCAAACGCATCCTCATCATTCTTCATGAACGCACCGCTTCCCGACTTGACATCGAGCACGATACCGTCAGCTCCTGCAGCAAGCTTCTTGCTCATTATGGAGCTGGCTATAAGAGACATATTGTCTACCGTTGCGGTAACATCACGAAGCGCGTACAGGAGCTTATCCGCAGGTGCCAGATCCTTTGTCTGTCCCATAATCGAGATGCCGACGGTGTTAACGTTCCTGATGAACTCATCGTTCGTGATGGAAGTCGAAAAACCTTTGAAGCTCTCGAGCTTATCTATCGTTCCGCCTGTATGACCGAGACCTCTGCCGCTCATCTTGGCAACAGGTACACCGAGACTTGCAACCATCGGTGTCAGAACAAGTGAAGTCTTGTCTCCGACACCGCCGGTAGAATGCTTGTCGACCTTGAAGCCCTTGATCGCAGACAGATCGAGCATCTCACCCGAATGGAGCATCGCCTGGGTAAGCTGCCCGGTCTCCTCGTCATCCATACCCTTGAAGAATATGGCCATCATGAGAGCCGAGACCTGATAATCGGGGATCTGCCCTTTAACGTAACCGTTTATGAAGAAATCGATCTCTTCCTTCGACAGTTTCCCGCCGTCTCTTTTTTTCCTGATAATATCAACCATCAGCATGATCTGTCACCATTAAATATCATTAGTTATTTATTACTGAGGTATTCATGAATACCCTTTGCCGCATTCTTACCCGCACCCATAGCAAGGATAACGGTCGCGGCACCGGTCACGGCATCGCCGCCCGCAAATACGCCGGGCTTACTCGTTGCGCCGGTCTCTTCGGTTGCAACGATACATTTTCTCTTATTAGTATCAAGTCCGCTCGTAGTGGAACTGATAAGAGGGTTCGGGCTCGTACCGAGAGACATGATCACCGTATCGACATCTATCGTGAATTCCGATCCGGGAATCTCTTTAGGTGATCTTCTTCCGGACTCATCGGGCTCACCGAGTTCCATCCTGATACATTTCATTCCCTTTACCCAGCCGTTCTCGTCAACGAGTATCTCCGTGGGGTTCGTGAGAAGATTGAATATGATGCCTTCCTCTTTGGCATGATGTACTTCTTCGACTCTGGCGGGAAGTTCCTCCTCGGATCTGCGGTATACGATCGTGACTTCGGCACCGAGTCTGAGTGCGGTCCTCGCTGCATCCATTGCAACGTTTCCGCCGCCGACTACAGCAACCTTCTTACCGGGACGGATAGGCGTGTCAAAATCATCCCTGAAAGCTTTCATAAGGTTGCTTCTTGTAAGGTACTCGTTAGCCGAGAACACACCGCTCGCGGTCTCTCCCGGGATACCCATGAACTTCGGAAGACCGGCACCGGATCCGATGAACACAGCCTCGAATCCTTCCTTCTCCATAAGCTCATCGATCGTAACGCTCTTGCCGATGACAACGTTTGTCTCTATCTTGACACCGAGAGACTTGACATTCTCGATCTCCTTTTTGACGACTTCATCCTTCGGAAGACGGAACTCGGGAATACCGTATACGAGCACTCCTCCGGGCTCATGAAGCGCTTCGAATATCGTTACGTCATATCCGAGCTTTGCAAGATCTCCCGCGCATGTGAGTCCTGCGGGGCCCGAACCGATAACTGCCACTTTTCTTCCGTTCGTACTCTCGGGTTTCTTGGGCTTGATACCGTTCTGTCTCGCATAATCAGCTACGAATCTCTCGAGCTTTCCTATCGATACAGGCTCACCCTTAATTCCGCGGATACACTTGCCCTCGCACTGGCTCTCCTGCGGACACACTCTTCCGCAGACCGCGGGAAGTGCGCTGGACTTTCCAATAACGTATCCGGCCTCTTCGAAATTGCCTTCCTTGATCTCCTTAATGAATCCGGGAATATCTATCGCCACGGGACAGGCCTTGACGCACTGTGCGTTCTGGCATGTCAGGCATCTGTTCGCTTCCTCTACAGCCTCTTCGGCATTGTATCCAAGACACACCTCGTCAAAATTGGTGGCGCGTACTTTGGGATCCTGTTCCCTTACAGGTACTTTCTTCATAACATCCATTATTTGTCACCTCCGCAATTGTTGCATCCGCCGTGGTGTGTATCGCCTTCCTGTTCGGCAAGAAGTGCGCGTCCCTCTTCGGTCTTATACAGGTTCTGACGCTTCATAGCCTGATCGAAATCAACAAGATGTCCGTCAAATTCGGGACCGTCAACACATGCGAACTTGACCTCGTCACCTACTATCAGTCTGCATGCGCCGCACATACCTGTACCGTCGACCATGATCGGGTTCATTGATACGATCGTCGGTATGCCGAGTTCCTTTGTCAGGAGGCAGACGAACTTCATCATGATCATCGGCCCGATAGCGATACAGACATCGTATTTGTTACCCTGAATATTAACGAGATCCTTAATGACCTCGGTGACCATGCCCTTTCTCTGATACGATCCGTCATCGGTCGTGATATAGAGATTCCCGGCAACAGCCTTCATCTCATCCTCGAGAATCACAAGGTCCTTTGTCTTCGCACCTACGATGACAT
>JAFZRD010000091.1 GCA_017620055.1 Lachnospiraceae bacterium | reverse complement strand
GATACCTGCGATAGCCATGCCCTTTGCGTTCTCACCCTTCTTGATGGAAAGGATACCGAAAACGATCGACGTTACCGCAACGATAAGACCTATATAAGTGCAGCAGATAAGCGGAAGTGAAACGATACCGCATACAAGAGACACGATACCGAATGCCTTGCCGTTATTCTCCGGTGCTGCATCATATGCAGTGTAAGCACTGTCAAATGTCTCCTGCGCCGTCTCAAGAGTATCGGCAGCCGTAGGCTCATTGTATTCATTTCCGTTGTTTTCAAAATCGCTCATTAATCATTCCTCCCTGAACTTATTCATTTGCTTTATCGCACTAAAGCGACACACATCAAGATTATAAAGTATCGATACATTAATTGCAAGAGAAAATCACATAGTATACAATATTGGCATGGCAGTAAAAGGTATTCTCATCGTAAATGCATTCTTAAATACGCCGCAGGTCAATGAAACCTACGATGCACTTATGGAAGGTGCGAGACGTTCCGGTATCGATATGACGATGGCAACGAACGCGGACTTTTTTGTCGATCCCGGGAGCGGTCTTGTAATAAACCAGCGATCCGACTGCGATCCGACGGACGTGGACTTCATCCTGTTCTGGAACAAGGATGTCTTCCTCGGACGCGCTCTTGAACGGATAGGATGCAGGCTTTATAACCCCGCCGATGCGATTGAATACTGTGACAACAAAGCCCTCACGTTTGAAAAGCTCGAAGGGGTTTGTCCCGTTCCGAAGACGCTTCGGATCCCGATGACATTTAATACTATAGGCTTCACGTCCCTTGATTTCGAATCGGATATCGGAGAGATCCTCGGCTATCCTTACGTGATCAAGGAAAGCCTCGGCTCTTACGGCGGACAGGTATACCTTGCGGACTCCTCCGAAAAGGCCCGCGAGATCCTAAAGTCGATAGAAGGCAAAGACTGTATCGCACAGGAATATATCAAAGAGAGCAGCGGCCACGATATACGTGCATACGTCGTCGGGGACAGGATCGTTGCCGCGATGGAGAGGTACAACGGGAATGATTTTCGCTCCAATATCGCAAACGGCGGTACCGCCACTGCCTGCATCGCAACCGAAGAGATGGAGCGCATCGCTGTTACGGCTGTTAAAAAGCTCGGGCTCGATTTTGCGGGAGTCGATCTTCTTCTGGCAAGAGGCGGAAAGCCGCTTCTGTGCGAGGTCAATTCGAACGCCCAGTTTAAGGGGCTCAGGGATGCGACCGGGATCGACATAACCGATGCACTATTTCAACATATCATGGGAAAATGAGAAAATGAGAAAAAGGGACGGTTCCGGATTCTCAAGTTTTTGAGAATTTGGAACCGTCCCTTTTTCTCATTTATGTAATGATTGCCGATAGAGAACGAATGCCGCCCCGAAAGCTGCGCCCAAGCAGACGCACCCGATTACCACCTGGGAAGACAGCGCGATGTCAGCCGGAAACAGCGGGGCAACATAGATGCCCGACGCGTTTATGATCATATGGAGCGGGAACGTGATCGCAACTCCGAAAAGGCTGTTCGGAAGATCCTGAAGCGACGACTCTTTGCGGCGCTGTTTGTATATGATCGGGCAGTAATGGAACACACATCCTATCAGTAATCCCATCACAAAACCGTATACCCTCTGGATCGTGACGGTATGATACACTCCGAACAGTACCGCCTGTATGAGATTGGCTGCCCAGAACGGCAGTATCATCTTTCCGGCACGAAGGAATATCAGTCGGAACACGATCTCCTCGAGGAGAGGTCCGACAAATATCGCATGGATTATCTGGCGGGGTTCGAGCGAACGGATTGCGGCCATATAGTCGCTGTACTGGCTTGCGGCAGCCGCCGCACCTGATGCGCTGCCGTCGCCCAAATACTCAACAGCGGCGTTTACAAGGTAAGCGCCGCCGGTCTGCATCAACAGTCCAAGTATTATGATCGCAAGTGTGTTAACGACCGCCCAAAGTACGATCCTATTCTTTTCTTTCTTTGTCATAATCCCTGTATCCTGAATTGAGAAATGAGAACCGTCCCTCTTTCTCACTCTTTTACATATTCTATCTTGTCCTTCGGAAGAAGGCTGATAAGCGAGGCCTCGAGGTCGTTGCTCTTGACCGGCTTGCTGATGTACGATACGAATCCTTCTTCGAGGTACATCTCCTGTGCTCCGACGAGGGCGTTAGCGGTCAGGGCCACGACAGGCGTCTCATGGTTGAGGCCGTCAGCCTGCTCGCGAACCTTGTGGAGCGTTTCGATACCGTCCATTATCGGCATCATATGATCCATGAGGATGACATCGTAGCGTTTCATCAGCGTATACTTAAGGCATTCGTCACCGCTCGCGGCAAGATCTATCTGTATGCCCGTATTCTTGAGAAGCAGCCTTACGACATTAAGGTTCATCTTCACGTCATCAACAACGAGTATGCGGGCACGCGGAGCAGTGAACTTTTCTTTCTGTGCTGCCTCTTCGGCCTTTGCGCCGGCCTTCTCACCCTTCTCGCTCTTGTGCGACAGCCTCTCGCCAAAGTTCCCGACCGTACCTTTATCTGCCACATGCTGCGGTATCGTGACCGTGAACGTCGATCCTTCATAAAGCACCGACTCAACGGTTATCTCGCCGCCCATCATCTCGGTGAACTTCTTCGTGATCGACAGACCCAGTCCGGTTCCTTCTATGTTTCTGTTGGACTTCTCATCAATACGCTTGAACGAATCGAACAGGTACTTCTGGTTCTCCTCGGATATTCCGATACCGGTATCCTTGACCGAAACGATCAGACGGATATTGTGCTCGTCGATCTCCTCATAACCGAATATAAGCCGGACCGACCCGTCCTTCGTATACTTCACGGCATTGGTCAGAAGGTTCATGATTATCTGCCTGATCCTGACCTCGTCTCCGTAGAGGAACGCAGGTATATCGGGATCGTTCTCGACGATCAGCTCGAGTTCCTTCCTCTTGGCCCTCATATAGATCATGTTATAGCAGTCGTTCATGATCGAGAACAGCTCATATTCCACCGGATGGAGTTCCATCTTACCCGACTCGATCTTCGAGAAATCAAGTATGTCATTAACAAGAGACAGCAGCTGATGTCCTGCACTGTCTATGTCATTCGCGTACTCGAGTATCTGCTCGTCCTTGCACTCGCGAAGGATCATCTCGTCCATACCGAGCACCGCATTGATCGGGGTCCTGATCTCATGGGACATATTTGCAAGGAAGCTCGACTTGGCTGCACTCGCGCTCTCAAGTCGGGCATTTGCCTCCGCAAGTTCCTCGTTGAGCTTACGAAGCTCCTCGTCGGACTCCGTCAGGCTCTTTGCCTGTTTCTCATATGAATATGTCTGGTATTTGAATATCAGTCCGAATATGACTGTAACGAACACGAACGCGATGCTCGTGTCCATGATCTCATCATTACGTGATTCAAGAAATGATACGTATTCGGGATAGACTTTTTCGATGTGAAGACATCCCGTCAGAAGAGCAAATATTATGACGGTTATGACAACGCTCCACTTGATGTCAAGAAGAAGCCAGGTGAATATCGCGCCGAACAGCATCCAGATGACGATACCCGTGCCGGATCCTCCGCACACGAAGAACATGATCGGAAAGCCTATCAGATTGGCACCGGTGGATATCAGAATCGGAGGTATCTGGGACTCGGGAAACCGGTTCGTCAGATACAGGATACTTCCTATGAACACCGCCATCACGACCTGAATGATCAGACCGATCATATCGGTTCCGACAACAATGCTCACAACAATACCGGGAATCTGCACCAGAAGCGCACTTCCCAGTATCACGTTAACGAATTTGTGTCTTATTGATAATTCGTCACGAAAAAAATAACTTAGGATCTTCTTAAGATAATTCATGCAGTAATTGTACTACTTAATCCCGGTTGCGACAACAGTGATCACTGTACCGACTTGACGACAAGAAGGGTTACATTATCCCTGGTAACACTGACTTTTATATCATCCGCAAGAGCCACGAGTATCGACTCCGCGATCTGTTCCACATTGGGCTCGTCATGGCGAAGGGACCACTCGAACTGCTCTTCCCTTGACATATTGTCACTTCCGGATCCGAGTCCCGTGACCATTGTCTCCCATATTTTGGCAGACAGGGTCTGGACCGCTTCATTCTTACCGGACGATGCAAGGGATATGAGCTTCCTGTACTCCTCGCTTCCGACGCTTGCAGGGAATGACAGATGTATTCTGTACTTGAGTCCGCTTCCGTCGATCCAGAACTTCGCATTGGCGCTCTCCGCGATGGATCCGATGATCCCGATGGCTTCCTCGGACATGAGCTCAAGCTGGCGGCTTGATTTGGGATCAAGTCTCTGCTTCTTGGCAAACTGGCGGGCAGTTTCAAGCGCATCCGAAATATGATCACCGCCGGCCTTGACCTTGACCGTATCCGACCTTACGCTTCTCTTTGACGGCGCGGTCTTCTTCTTTTTCTTTTCGGGATCGAGATCTTCCGATACGAACTCGCGTTCAACGACATTGACAAAGTTGTACGGTATCTCGATACCGAGCTCCTTGAACATATCGTTGACTCTCATGTTGATATCGGTGACCGCCACATAGCTGCTGGATTCCTTCTTGATCCATATTGTGGTCTCGAGGATGAGCGCACTCTCGCCGTACTTCAGGAAATACACGGGTCCCGAATCTTCCATTATCCCGTTTGTCTCAACAGGGAGTGTGTAAGGGCTTGCAGCCACGCAGTCACGTATGGCTTCCATCGCCTTACTCACATCCGTATCATAACTGACCGAAAACGTCAGATGTAT
>JAFZRD010000090.1 GCA_017620055.1 Lachnospiraceae bacterium | reverse complement strand
TTCACTCACAAAGGGCCTGTCAAACAATGCTGTCACGTCCACGATAAGAAAATCGTTCGATCTTCTCGGAAGCACGGTCAAAAGCGAAGTATATGACATGCATTTCCCAAAAGATGAGGAAACGCTTGTCAAAGCCCGCAATGTTCTTGTTTATGATGAGTTCCTCGCATTCATACTCCGGCTCCGTCTTCTCAAGGGAGAAAGCGAGGCCGCGTCAAACAGTTTCGGGATAATGGAAGTTGCGCAGTGTAACAGGATCATCGAAAAGCTTCCTTACCGGCTGACCGGTGCACAGCTTAAAGTATGGGAGGAGATAAAACATGATCTGTCATCCTCGCGCTCGATGAGAAGACTCGTACAGGGCGATGTCGGATCGGGCAAGACCATACTTGCGATCCTTGCCGCCGTCATGGTTTCCTTAAACCGTCATCAGAGCGCCATCATGGCTCCGACGGAGATACTTGCACAGCAGCACTTCGAATCAGTTAAAAAGATCCTTGCCGCTTCGTCCATAGACCTTAACGTCGTACTTCTTACCGGATCGATGAGTGCATCTGCCAAGAATAACGTAAGGTCGATGATCGAAAACGGTGAGGCTGATATAGTGATCGGAACACATGCGCTCTTTTACGAGAAAATCGTGTATAACGATCTCGGACTTGTTATAACCGACGAACAGCACAGATTCGGAGTCGGACAGAGAAGCCGCCTTTCAAACAAGAACAAAAATGATGCCGCGCATGTACTCGTTATGAGCGCAACTCCGATCCCGAGGACACTGGCGATGATCCTGTACGGAGATCTGGATATATCCGTGATCGATGAAGTTCCCGCGCATAAGCTTCCGATCAAAAATGCCGTTGTAAATGAAAGCTACCGGCAGAAAGCTTATAAGTTCATGGAAGACGAGATAAATGCGGGACACCAGGTATATGTTATATGTCCGCTTATCGAGGAGAGCGAGAGCCTCGATGTCAGAAATGTTATCGACACCGCACGCGAAATGTCGGCTGTCTTTGACGATCGTATTAAGATAGGAATACTTCACGGAAGAATGTCGGGCCGTGACAAACAGAAGGTGATGGACGGCTTCGCAAACGGGGCAATAGATATTCTTGTATCAACGACAGTAGTTGAAGTCGGAGTGAATGTTCCAAACGCCACGGTCATGATGATAGAAAATGCCGAGAGGTTCGGACTCGCCGCGCTTCATCAGCTGAGAGGCCGCATCGGAAGAGGCTCGGCACAATCGTACTGTATATTCATGAGCCGGAGCACGAATCCCGATACAATGAAACGCCTTGAGATCCTGAAGTCTTCAAACGACGGATTTGTTATCGCCGAAGAAGACCTTAAACAAAGAGGTCCCGGAGACATGTTCGGAATAAGGCAGTCGGGTGAACTGAATTTCAGACTTGCCGATATCTATTCGGACGCTTCACTTCTTAAAAAAGCCGGAGAAGATGCCGCAAGGATCCTGGCTGATGATCCGGATCTGTCAAAACCCGAACACAGGACGCTTCGAAATCTTGTGGACGAAGATATAAACGGATTTGATCCGGGCTCAACATTGTAATGAGCACTACAGATTGTGTTTTTTCTTGAAACTTGTGCAAAATGTGGTATAATCTTACCGGAAGTTTTGGATCACGAGGGGTAATGATCCAAAGGTCTTATGCATTATAAGGGGTAAGATATGGCACAACAGTCAGGCTATGATGCCAAAAATATCACTGTTCTGGAAGGTCTGGATCCTGTCAGGGCGCGTCCGGGAATGTATATCGGAAGCACCACGACAAAGGGTCTCAATCATCTCATCTACGAAATAGTAGACAATTCCGTTGACGAACATCTTGCAGGATACTGCAATAACATATGGGTAACGCTTGAAGAGGACGGCTCGGCTACGATAGAAGATGACGGGCGCGGTATTCCCGTTGACATGCATCCCGATAAAGGTGTCAGTGCCGAGAG
This sequence comes from Lachnospiraceae bacterium, assembly GCA_017620055.1. Next base: position 25,974 of record JAFZRD010000090.1, on the reverse strand, counting down.
AGTTGTGTTCACGACTCTTCATGCGGGGGGCAAGTTTGACAGCGAAGTATACAAGACGAGCGGAGGTCTTCACGGTGTCGGCTCCTCTGTAGTAAATGCGCTGTCGGAATACCTTGATATAGAAGTAAAGCGTGACGGTAACGTCTATCATGACAGATATCAGCGCGGAGAGCCCGTTATCAAACTTGAGAAGGGCCTTCTTCCGGTAATAGGCAAAAGCCGAAGTACGGGTACCAAGATCAACTTCTTGCCCGATGCGCAGATATTTGAGAAGACACGTTTCAAGGAAGAGGATATCAAGTCACGTCTTCATGAGACGTCATATCTCAATCCGAGACTTACCATACATTATTGCGACAGGAGAGTTACACCGGCCGATACTGAAGAGTTTCATGAACCCGACGGTATCATCGGCTTTATCAAGGATCTTAACAATCACAAGGAAGTGCTCTGTGACCCGGTTTATTTTTCCGGTAACTGCGACGGTATCGAGGTTGAGATCGCGTTTCAGTATGTTAACGAATTTCATGAGAACGTTCTCGGATTCTGTAACAATATATACAACTCCGAGGGTGGAACACATCTGACCGGATTCAAATCAATGTTCACGAACGTGATGAACAATTATGCCAGGGAACTGAACATATTAAAGGACAGGGATCAGAACTTCACCGGAGCCGATATCAGAAACGGAATGACTGCGATAGTATCTATCAAGCATCCCGATCCGAGATTTGAGGGACAGACCAAGACCAAGCTTGATAACCAGGATGCCGCCAAGGCTGTTTCCAAAGTCACGGGAGATGAGGTCGTTCATTTCTTTGACAGGAATCTGGATCAGTTAAAGGCAGTCCTGTCATGTGCCGAGAAGGCAGCGAAGATCAGAAAGAGCGAAGAAAAAGCCAAGACCAACATGCTCACGAAGCAGAAGTATTCGTTCGATTCAAACGGGAAACTTGCCAACTGCGAGAGCAGGGATCCCAAGAAATGCGAGATCTTCATCGTAGAGGGTGATTCGGCGGGAGGAAGTGCAAAGACCGCCAGAAACCGCAATTATCAGGCAATACTTCCTATCAGGGGTAAGATACTTAACGTAGAAAAAGCGAGTATAGACAAAGTTTTAGCCAACGCCGAGATCAAGACGATGATAAATGCTTTCGGATGCGGTTTTTCCGAAGGTTACGGAAATGATTTTGACATAACAAAGCTTCGTTATGACAAGATAATCATCATGGCCGATGCCGATGTCGACGGTGCGCATATATCTACGCTGCTTTTGACGCTCTTTTACAGGTTCATGCCCGAACTGATCTATGAGGGGCATGTTTATATCGCGATGCCTCCGCTGTATAAGGCTATGCCTTCGCGTGGTGAGGAAGAATATCTGTATGACGACAAAGCGCTGGCCGAATACAGGAAGGATCATACCAATTTCAAGCTTCAGAGATATAAAGGTCTCGGAGAGATGGATGCTCAGCAACTGTGGGAGACAACACTCGATCCGGCGGCCAGAAGGCTCAAGCTTGTTGAGATAGAAGACGCACGTCTTGCGAGCAACACAACGGAAATGCTCATGGGAAACGATGTAGGTCCGCGTAAGGATTTTATATACAGACATGCAAAGGACGCGGAACTGGATTTCTGAGATAAGCCGAGAATAAAGAGGAGATATAAATGGCCGCACGTAAGGCAAAAGATAAGATAATAGAAGAGACGATCATCAAGACCGAATACTCGGACGAGATGAAGAAATCATACATAGATTATGCGATGAGTGTTATCATCGCCCGTGCACTGCCCGATGTCAGGGACGGACTCAAGCCCGTACAGAGGCGTACACTGTATGATATGTACGAACTGAACAACAGGTTCGACAGACCGCATCTCAAATCCGCACGTATAGTCGGGGATACGATGGGTAAATACCATCCTCACGGCGACAGCTCGATATATGACTGTCTGGTCAACATGAGCCAGGATTTCAAGAAGGGTGTGGCACTTGTTGACGGTCACGGAAACTTCGGATCGATCGAAGGAGACGGTGCTGCCGCGATGAGATATACGGAGGCAAGACTTCGCAGGATAACTCAGGAGGAAATGCTCTCCGATCTTGACAAGGATGTTGTTGATTATATTCCGAACTATGACGAAACCGGCAAGGAACCGGTCGTCCTTCCTTCAAAGTTTCCGAACCTTCTGGTAAACGGTGCCGAAGGTATAGCGGTCGGTATGGCTACGAGCATGCCGCCTCACAATCTTGTCGAAGTCATCGAGGCCGAGAAGGCTTTTATGAAGAATCCGATGATAACGACAGAAGAGCTGCTCGAGATAATGCCGGGACCTGATTTTCCGACAGGCGGGATCATCACTAACAAAGATGAGCTGAAGGAGATATACGAGACCGGAAGCGGCAAGATCAAGATAAGAGGTAAGATCGAGCTTGAAGTCGGTAAAGGCGGGAAGCCTTCGCTCGTCATAACAGAGATCCCTTATACGATGATAGGAGCCAACATATCGAAGTTCCTTCTTGATATAGTCGCCCTTATCGATGCGAAGAAGACGACCGACATAGTTGATATTTCCAATCAGTCCAGTAAAGAAGGAATCAGGATCGTTATCGAGCTCAAGAAAGATGCCGATGTAGAGAATGTCCGCAACATGCTCATCAAGAAGACGCGGCTCGAAGATACTTTCGGAGTGAACATGCTTGCGATCTGCGAGGGAAGACCGGAGGTCATGGGCCTTCGATCGGTTATATCATGCCATGTCAATTTCCTCAGGGAACTTGCAACACGCAAGTATAAGACGCTTCTTTCAAGGGAACTCGACAAGAAGGAGATTCAGGAAGGTCTTATCAAGGCTGTTGATATCATAGATGTCATCATTGAGATCCTTCGGGGCAGCAAGGACGTCAAGATGGCCAAAGCATGCCTTATGAGCGGAAACACGGAAGGCATTAAGTTCAGATCGAGGATATCGGAGAAGATCGCTTCAAACCTTACATTCTCCGAACGGCAGGCGTCCGCGATACTCGAAATGAGGCTGTATAAGCTCATAGGCCTTGAAATGGAAGCGCTTGTTGCCGAACATAACAAGACACTCAAGGATATAGCCGATTACAAGGAACTTCTGACGAAGCCCGCCAAGATGGATGCTGCCATAATGAAGGACCTCGATCAGATCAGGAAACAGTACGGAAGTGAACGCAGGACCCAGATCGAGAACAGCGTCGAAGTCATATATGAGGAGAAGAAGGCTGAAGAGATGGAAGTCGTCTTCCTGATGGACAGATTCGGTTATGCCAAGACTGTTGATGTTCCGACATTCGAGAGAAACAGGGATGCCGTTGACGAGGAATTCCGTATCAGTTTCAAATGTCTTAACACGAGCAGGATATGTGTGTTCACGAACACCGGTGTGATGCATTCCGTCAAAGTCGGCGATCTTCCGTTCGGCAAGTTCCGTGACAAAGGTATTCCGATCGATAACGTCTCCAACTACAATTCTTCGGAAGAGTCGATCGTCTACGTTCTCCCGATGTCGGATCTTGTGCTTCAGAAGTTGATGTTCGGTACGAAAAAGGGAATGTTCAAGCAGGTCTACGGAACGGAATTCGACGTCATTAAGAGGACCGTGGCCGCCACATCTCTTCTGGATGACGATGAGGTCATTACCGTATTTCCCGTTACGGAGCAGAAATACGTCGTTCTTCAGACACAGTTTGATGTATTCCTTAAGTTTGAACTCGATGAGGTTCCCGTCAAGAAGAAGGGTGCGGTAGGCGTCAGGGCGATCAAACTTACAGGCAATGACCGGGTGGAAAACGTTTATTATCTGTACGAGTCAGATGATACGAGCGTTACGGTCGGCAACAGGACTGTTCTGTTATCGAGGCTAAAGGCTGCAAAACGTGATACCAAAGGAAGCAAACTGAGAGGCTAGTTATGAGAGTGATCGCGGGAATCGCGCGAAGGCTGCAGCTTGTTACACCGAAAGGCTCAAATACGCGACCTACATCCGACAAGATAAAAGAGACACTTTTCAATATTCTCGCGCCTGTGCTTTATGAAGTGAATTTCCTTGATCTTTTCGCAGGAAGTGGCGGCATCGGTATAGAGGCGCTCAGCCGTGGAGCAAGACGGTGTACTTTTATCGAAAAGGACAAGGAAGCCGCAGGGTGCATCAGGAAGAATCTTGAGACAACGCATTTTACCGATGATGCCACAGTCTATCAGGCAGACGTTATATCGGCTCTGTCCACACTCGTCCGGGGACAGAAGTTTGATGTGGTGTTTATGGATCCTCCGTATAAGCTCGGCCTTGAAAGATCCGTCCTTTCACTGCTTGCCCGTTCCGAACTGATAGATGATGAGACTCTTATAATCTGCGAAGCGGATATTGCGACCGACATGTCATATGCATCAGATCTCGGTTACACAATAACTAGGATCAAGGATTACAGGAACAACAAACACGTATTTCTTAAAAGGGAGATGAACCGATGAAGACAGCCATATATCCGGGGAGCTTCGATCCCGTAACATACGGACATATTGATATCATCGAAAGAGCGGCCGATATATTCGATGAACTGATAGTCGCTGTGCTCAACAACAGCGCCAAACAGCCGTTGTTTTCTATTGATGAACGTGTTAATATATTACAGGAGGTCCTGAAAGGTATCCCCAATATCAGGATACTCAGTTATGAGGGCCTTCTTGTCGATTTTGCAATGGAATGCAAAGCGAATGTCATAGTCAGAGGTCTTCGTGCCGTGACCGATTTCGAATACGAACTTCAGCTCGCCCAGACAAACAGCGTGCTCAACGAAGGCGTTGATACGATATTTCTGACAACATCTCTCAAATATGCGTATCTGTCCAGTTCGACGGTCAAGGAAGTCGCCAGTTACGGAGGGGATATTGACAAGTTCGTTCCTCCGCTCGTTCAAAAGCTTACATATGAGAAGTTCGGGAAATAAAGGGGTAATTAAGAGGAGAGTGTAAATGAGCAGCAGAATTGAACAGGTGATCGACGAAATAGAAGCTTTTATTTCGGAATGTAAGTACCAGACTTTTTCAACAACAAACATCATCGTGGACAAAGACCGCATGGATGAACTCCTTCGTGATCTCAGACTGCGGACTCCCGAAGAGATCAAGAAGTATCAGAAGATCATAAGCAACAAGGAACGGATACTTCAGGACGCAAGGGACAAAGCCGATGCGATGTTATCCATGGCCCAGGCCGAGACGGTCAGGATGGTGGATGAGAATGAGATAATGCAACAGGCGTATGCGCAGGCCGGAGAAGTTGTCAAACAGGCTACGGCGCAGGCGCAGCAGATAGTTGATATGGCTACAGTCGAGGCGAACAACGTCAGACAGTCGGCCATGGAATACACATTCGGTCAGCTGTCGACTCTTCAGCAGATAATAGATCATGCTATCGGAACTGCAGATGCGAAGTACGGTGACCTGATCAACAAACTGAAGGAATGCGAATCCATCATCGCACAGGACAGATCCCAGTTGTATCCGCAGGTTGAACTTGACAATGATATCGCCGCGCTTGAGGGATATCCGACAGATAAAGGTGATAAAGGCGGCAATGCGAACGGCGGCGGCATGAACGTGAATGTGATCTGATAGTTTTGAGCGGGACCGCAAAGGTTCCGCTTTTTTTACGGAAGGGTTTGAAATGGAGAGGATTCTTACGGGGCTATTGCCTGAAAAAGTGTTTTATTATTTCGAGGAGATATCGGCCATACCGCGATCTCCCGGAAAATGCGCGAAGATCAGCGACTATATCGTGGGGTTTGCAAAAGAGCACGGACTTTTGTGCGAACAGGACGGGATGGGAAACGTCCTTGTCAGGAAGCCGTCCTCAAGGGCAGACGGATCCGGTGATACCGTGATACTTCAGGGACATATGGATATGGTCTGTGAGAAGAGCTACGATTACGAAGCAAAGCATGATTTCACCAAAGATTCCCTGAAACTGTCGGTCCTTGATGATTATGTTTTCGCCAAAGGTACAACTCTCGGAGCCGATGACGGTATCGCGATAGCGTTCATGCTGACTATACTTGATGATGACAGTCTCGTACTTCCGCCCATTGAAGCACTCTTTACTGTAGATGAAGAGGACGGGATGCGCGGAGCCATCGGTTATGATACATCCGGTCTGAAAGGTAAATACCTTATCAATCTCGATCATGAAGTTGAAGGTGAGATACTTACCTGCTGTGCAGGCGGAAAGCGTGTCAAATGCAGTCTTCCGGTATCATATGAGGATGTATCGGGCATAGGTTACAGCATAGTCATATGCGGGCTTGCAGGCGGTCATTCCGGGATGGAGATAGACAAGGGAAGAGGAAACGCAAACCTTCTTCTCGGACGTATACTCCATACGATTACGAAGAACATGTCGTATCATGTCAGATACATAGGCGGCGGTCTGACCGATTCGGCAATACCGCGTGAGGCAAAGGCCGAGATCATCATAGATCCAAAAGATGAAGATCTTCTCGAGAGCATAATCGAGAAATACTCGCATATAATATGCGACGAGTTCGAAGGCATAGAAGAGAACATGATGATCTACGCCGAGAAGACCGGAGAGGACAGTGCAAGGTGTCTTGACAAGGAAAGTAAGAGAAGGATCGGCTTCCTGCTCAATACCGTACCTGACGGCATCATCAAGATGAGCCGCCAGAATGAGGGACTTGTAAGGACTTCGCTTAACAGCGGTATCATGAAGCTTGCGGGGGATTCGTTCGAACTTATCATCAATATGCGAAGCCTTGCCGAATCAGAAAAGGATGCGCTTGCCGACAAGATACAGTATCTGATCGAGACGATAGGCGGAACATATACCGAGGAATACGATTATCCGGCGTGGGAATATAAGAGTGACTCTGCTCTTCGTGACATTGCGTTTGAAACGTATCAGAGAGTATTTTCGAAGAATCCGAAGCTAAGGGGATTTCACGCCGGTCTTGAATGCGGTGTGTTCTTCAAGAAGATCGAAAATGTCGATATCATCTCTATCGGTCCCGAAATCAATAACATTCACACTCCGAAAGAGAGACTGTCGGTATCAAGTACGCAGCGTGTATATAAGTATCTTCTGGAGATATTAAAGAGCATTTGATATGAGACTGCCGGAAAGCTTCAAAAGATCAATGGAGTCTCTTCTTAAAGAGGATGCCGACGAGTTCTTCCATAGTTATGATTCCGCACCGCGAAGCGGTCTGAACGTGAACACCCTGAAGATTTCAACGGACCTTTTTGAGAAGAAGGCATGCTACAGTATCGGGAAGATACCGTTTACTTCAAACGGATACTATGTAAGTGATACGGATGCTTGGTCAAAACATCCGTATTATTATGCCGGGCTGTATTATCTTCAGGAGCCGTCGGCCATGCTTCCGTCGCAGATTTTGCCTGTAAACGAAGGCGACAGAGTACTTGACCTTTGCGCCGCCCCGGGCGGAAAATCATCCAATCTGCTGCTTAAGCATCCCCGTATACTTGTATCAAACGATATAAGCCGTACACGTACGATACCTCTTGTCAAGAACCTTGAACACCGTGGCGGAGATTATGTCGTAACTTGTATGGATCCGTCGGATCTTGCCAAAGAATACCCGGGCGTATTTGACTGCATCGTTATCGATGCACCGTGCTCCGGGGAAGGGATGTTCCGAAAAGATCCTTCACTTATCGCTTCATATGAGGAAAGAGGGCCCGAGTATTACCGCCCGATACAGGAGGGTATTCTTGAGAGCGCATACGAAATGCTTTGCGACGGCGGGCATATGGTATACAGCACATGTACCTTTTCGGATATCGAAGATGAACAGGTGTTGATCCGCTTCCTTGAAAAGCATCCCGATATGATCGTGTCTGAAATAAAAAAAGATCACGGATTGTGCGGCCCTTATGACGATTATTCCGGACGCGGCAATATAAGCGGATGTGTACATGCGTTTCCTCACAGATTCGACGGAGAAGGACATTTTGCGGCACTTCTTCGCAAAAACGGGTGCAGTGAAGAACATTTTGGAACAGGTGACGTATCGGACACATTAACATATAAAGAACTTCCGGAAGGTGTACGTGTATTCTTCGGATACTGCTCAAAAGAGCGTCGTACCAGGCTTGAGGATTCAAGGTTTATCGTAACCAATGACGGACAGGTATGCATCATACCCGAAGGATTCCTTGATCTTTACAGAAAGAGGATCAGGTATTCAAGGACCGGAACACTTGCGGGAACAATCGGAAGATCCGGAAAGTTTATTCCACATACCGCGTTTGCTCTTTCCTTAAAGGCTGAAGAGTTCGGTAACGTTATCGATTTTGATGTAACCGATGATAACGTACTGAGATATCTTAAGGGTGAGACTCTTATGAGCGAACGTGATGTAATTCGCGGTACCGTTCTTGTATGTACGGATGGATTTCCTCTCGGGTTTGCATCCTCTGACGGAAAGAAACTTAAGAATATGTATGAAAAAGGCTGGATATATAAGTAATGTGGAATGAGATCCTTGAAAAATGCGAAGCAGTGATCTTTGATCTTGACGGTACACTCGTCGATTCGATGTGGATATGGCGGAAGATCGATGAAGATTATTTCGCCAGATTCGGAATGGAACTTCCCGAAGATTACCAGAAAGAGATCGAGGGTCTGAGCTTTTACGAGACAGCTCAGTTTACCAGAGATAAATACTTGCCAGACCGGTCGGTGGAAGACCTCATGCGGGACTGGAATGATATGGCTTATGAGCATTACGCGACTGATGTGCCGCCCAAGGAAGGTATTGACCTGTTCCTCGAACATCTGAAGAAAAGCGGCAAGAAGATAGGTATCGCCACAAGCAATTCACTGCTTCTTTGCAAGGCCGCACTCGAGAACAACGGTCTTCTCGGATACTTTGATGCGATCCTTACAGGTGAGGAGTGCGGTGCGGGAAAACCGTGCCCGGATGTATATATAAACACAGCGGCAGCTCTTGGCGCTTCATGTGACAAGTGCCTTGTGTTTGAAGACATATGCAACGGTATAATCGCCGGAAAAAGAGCCGGAATGACAGTCGTAGCGATATATGATGATTATTCCCTTTATCAATGGGATGAGAAATGCAGTTTGGCCGATCACAGCATAATGTCGTACAGGGAGATAATCGATGAGATATATTGACCGGCAGCTTCGGGGAACATTCCTCTATATAACAAAACAGCGCAGGTTTGAGATCATTAAGACCGTCATTTTATTTGCGATGGCTTTCGGCATATTTTTCATCGGTCTTGCCACGCTCCATACGAAAAAGAGCCTTTGGTCCGTTTTTGCGGTGCTGGCTCTTCTTCCGGCATGCAAATCGCTTGTGGGCGTGATAATGTTCGCAAGATTTTCTTCCCTGAATGAAGCTGAATATGAGCGCTTTTCCTCGGCAGCCGGAGATCTTACGTCTCTTTACGAGAATGTGATCACTACAAAAGAACGTTCATTCTTTGTTCCCGCCATATGCATAAAGGACGGAAACGTTGTCGCTTTAAGGAGTAATGACAAAAGCGATAACAACGATCTGGCAAAACATATCGAAAGCGTACTTGCCGCGGCCGGACATAAAGCGACGTTCTTTATATTCGATAACGAGAAGGCGTTCATTGATCGTATCAGGCAGATGAGTCAGGGATACGAAGGAAAGACTGCCCGTGAAGAAGCGATCGCAACGACTATAAAAGCGGTGTCACTATGAAAGAGTTTGTTATATCCGAAAGCGATGAAGGAAGAAGGCTGGATAAGTTCGTGATGAACATATTGAAAAATGCCGGTTCTTCGTTTGTCTACAAAATGCTTCGCAAAAAGAACATAGTGCTTAACGGCGCAAAAGCAGGCGGAGCGGAACAGATACGCAGGGGTGATGTCGTACGGATATATCTTTCAGACGAGACTTTCGATAAGTTTTCCGGGCCTGCCCGTGAGGATACAGATGATCTTTCCGGAATGATGCCGCCTGTTATCTACGAGGATGAAGATGTTCTCATTGTAGACAAACCTTCGGGAATGTTGACGCAGCGATCATCTGCATCGGATATATCGCTTAATGAGATATGTCTGTCATATGTCAGAAAAGGCCTCCCGGAGGGCGTTACCGAAAACGCTTCATTCACACCTTCGGTATGTAACAGACTGGACAGGAATACTTCCGGACTCGTTACATTTGCCAAAACATACAGGGGTGCAAGGGCTCTTTCAAATGCGTTCAGGGATCATTCGTTTGGCAAGTACTACCGATGCATAGCACTTGGAAAAGTGGAAGACAGAGAGATCCGGGGACGTATATCAAAAGATCCCAAGACCAACACCGTTACCGTGTCAGACGATGAAGGCGCCGGTGATAAGATCCAAACGGTCATAAAGAGGATATCGGGAAATGAAACACTGACATATTGTGAGATCAGACTCATTACCGGCAAGACGCATCAGATCAGGGCGCATCTTGCTCACATAGGTCATCCGATACTCGGCGATCCCAAATACGGAGACAGGATCGTAAACGAAGAATACAGGAAGAAATACGGTATCAGATCACAGATGCTTATCTGCAACAGACTGACCGTACCGGTTGATTTTCCGCTCGTATCTCTTGCGGGAAGAACGATAGAAACCGGGGTTCCCGCAATATTTGATAAGGTGATTTGATGTCAACATGGAATTCAAGGGGACTTCGGGGTTCGACTCTCGAGGATCTCATAAACAGAACGAACGAACTGTACAGGGAACATGGTCTTTGCCTTGTTCAGAAGATACCGACGCCTATCACTCCGATAAAGATGAATGAGGATCATTCCCAGATCACTCTCGCTTATTTTGACAAGAAAAGTACGGTCGATTATATAGGGGCGGTTCAGGGAATTCCGCTGTGTTTCGATGCGAAGGAATGCTCCGCCGATACTTTTGCGCTTGCAAACATTCACGAGCATCAGGTCGAGTTCATGCGTGAATTCGAAAAGCAGGGCGGGGTGAGCTTTATAGTGTTGTATTACGCGCATCTGGACAGATTCTGTTATCTGAGATTTGCCATGATAGAGAAGTTCTGGGAACGCATGACCGGCGGCGGCAGGAAGAGCTTCAGGCTCGAAGAACTTGAGGATGGTTTTGACCTTGTACCGCACAACGGTATATTTGTTCCGTATCTTGACGGTGTAAAAAAAGATTTGACATTGAGATGAAGATTACATTATAATTTCGCTTGATAACAAGGTAGCGAATTAGCGAATTAGCAATTTAACGCAATAAAGTGGAGAGACTATGAACAAAGTAATGCACACACCGGAAGGTGTCAGGGATATAACGCCCTCCGAACTGTCAAGAAAACTCGATATAGAAGATCGCCTGCTCGCTGTCATGAAAGACGCCGGGTTTTTACTCATGCAGACACCTTCGATAGAATACTTCGATGTGTTTGCCGATAATATCGGACTTACGCCCTCAAGAGAACTGTACAAGTTCTATGACAAGGAGGGAAATACACTTGTCCTTCGTCCGGACTTTACGCCGGCCATGGCAAGGGCATTTTCCAAACTGTATTTTGAGGAAAGCCGGCCTGTCGGTCTTTGTTATTCCGGCAATACTTTCGTAAACGGAAGTGATCTGAACGGACGGCTCAAGGAGAGCACTCAGATCGGGGCCGAGCTGTATAATGACGGAAGCGCCGATGCCGATGCATCAATGATCAGTCTTGTCATAAAGTGTATGAAAGCAGCCGGATTTGAAGAGTTTGTCGTTTCGGTCGGGAACGGCAATTTCTTCAAGGGTCTCTTTGAAGAGCTCGGGATCAGGGACACCGACGAGATGACCCTTCGTGAGCTTATATCATCCGGGAACTATCACAAGGCAAGACAACTCCTGGAAGAGTTTCATGTTGCGGATGACCTTATCGAACTGATCGTTCACATCTCGGATGAATATAACACCGCCGCATCCCTTTGCGAACTGAAGCGGCGCATAACGAACAGACAAAGCATTGATGCCATCGACAGGCTGATCGAGATCACAAAGATACTTGAAAAAGAAGGCAGTTCAGATTATATCTCCATAGATCTGGGTCTCCTGAACAAATATGATTATTACACTGGTGTACTGTTCAGGGCATATACTTTCGGCTTCGGAGATGCCGTTATGAAAGGCGGAAGGTATGATAATCTTGTCAGGGAATTCGGCAAGGATACGCCTGCGATCGGATTCGGCATATCTCTTGACGAACTTCTTGTCGCACTTTCCAAAAAAGACAGCAGTGACAACCCGTGCGGCAAATACCTGACATTTGCCCTTACCAAGGGAAGACTTGCCGATAAGACTCTTGCTCTTCTCGAGAAGACCGGGATAACATGTGAGGAAATGAAGGATAAGGATACGCGAAAGCTCATATTCGTCAACGAAGAGTTAAAGCTCCGATTTTTCCTCGCAAAGGGACCTGATGTTCCGACATATGTTGAACACGGTGTTGCGGATATAGGTGTCGTCGGAAAAGATACGATAGCCGAGGAGAACCGTAAGATACTTGAAGTACTCGACCTCGGATTCGGAAAGTGCAGAATGTGCGTTTGCGGACCCGAGAGTGCCGGAAAGCTTTTAAAGACTCGCGACATGATCAAGATAGCGACAAAATACCCGCGGATCGCCAAGACCTATTTCAATGACGTCAAACATCAGAGTGTCGATATCATAAAGCTTAACGGCAGTATTGAACTCGCACCGATAGTCGGACTGTCCGACTGTATCGTTGATATAGTCGAGACCGGATCGACACTTCGCGAGAACGGACTGGTGATACTCGAGGAGATATGTGATCTTTCCGCGAGAATGGTCGTCAATCCGGTATCCATGAGACTTCATTCCAAACGGATAAACGGTATCATGGAGAAGATCAGGGAGGAATTATGAGAAAAGTTACACTTACCGAAGATACGATAAAGGATATACTTGAGAGCCTTCTGAAACGTAATCCCGATCAGTACAGGGAATATGAGAATACGGTCTCTGCGATAATAAGTGATGTAAGAAGCCGGGGAGATGAGGCGGTCTTCGATTACACAAAACGCTTTGACAAATGGGATATTTCAGCCGCGAATGTACGCGTAACAAAAGAAGAGATCGATGAGGCATACGGATCGTTTGACAAAGAGCTCATTGAGGTAATGAAGAAAAGTGCCGCAAACATCCGCTCATATCACGAAAAACAGCTTCAGAACAGCTGGTTCGACACAAAAGAGGACGGAACGATACTCGGGCAGAAGATCACTCCGGTCGGATGTGCGGGTGTATATGTTCCCGGCGGAAAAGCCGCATATCCCTCATCAACTCTTATGTGCATCATACCGGCACAGGTCGCCGGAGTATCACGTATAGTGATGTTCACACCTGCCGGTGCCGACGGAAAAGTTGCTCCCTGTACACTTGTTGCCGCAAAGATCACCGGTATCGATGAGATATACAAAGTCGGCGGAGCCCAGGCTGTGGCGGCAATGGCATTCGGTACGGACACTCTGCCCAAGGTCGATAAGATAGTCGGACCGGGTAATATATATGTCGCACTTGCCAAAAAGGCCGTATTCGGTCATGTTTCGATAGATTCGGTCGCGGGTCCGAGTGAGATACTTGTTATAGCCGACGAGAGTGCCGATCCCAAATACGTTGCGGCAGATCTTCTGTCACAGGCAGAACATGACGAAATGGCAAGCGCTATACTGATCACGAACAGCAACAAACTGGCATCGGAAGTGTCGGAATGGGTTGACAGATTCGTTCAAAAACTTGACAGATCCGAGATAATAAAAAAATCGCTCGATAATTACGGTTATATACTTACCGCGTCCGATATGGATATGGTATTTGAAGCCGCCAACAGGATAGCGAGCGAACACGTTGAGATAATTACAAAAGATCCTTATGCGGATATGACAAAGGTTGTCAATGCTGGTGCGATATTCCTCGGGGCATATTCATCCGAACCTCTCGGGGATTATTATGCGGGCCCCAATCATGTTCTTCCGACGAACGGGACCGCAAGATTTTTCTCACCGCTCGGGGTTGATGCTTTCATTAAGAGAACGAGCATCATCGGATACTCAAAGGAAGCTCTTGAAAGATCATGTGATGACATTATGCGATTTGCTAACGCAGAGGGACTTGGTGCTCACGCCAACTCGATAGGCGTCAGATTCGGTAAAGGAGTGTTGTGAAATGGCTAAAAAGATACTAAGCGAGAGGATAGGCGAGATAAAGAGAAAAACAGGCGAGACCGACATATCCGCAAGGCTGTGTATTGACGGGACGGGATCGTACAAGATCGATTCCGGAATAGGGTTTTTCGATCACATGCTTCAAAGCTTTGCAAAGCACGGTTTCTTTGATCTTGATCTGACATGCGAAGGGGATCTTCTCGTGGACGGGCATCATTCGGTCGAAGACTGCGGAATAGTTTTGGGACAGGCCATTAAAGAGGCTGTCGGTGACAAAGCAGGGATCAAAAGGTACGGATCGATGATCCTTCCGATGGATGACGCGCTTGTCCTTACTGCCGTTGATCTTTGCGGAAGACCGTATTTTGAATACGATGCGACATTTCCCACGGAGAGGATCGGATACCTTGATACCGAACTTGTTAAGGAATTCTTCCAGGCAGTCAGTTGGTCCGCGGGAATGAATCTGCATATAAAGGTTCTGGCGGGAAGCAATTCCCACCATATTTGCGAAGCGATGTTCAAGAGCTTTGCAAGGTCACTTGACGAGGCAACGACCGTCGATCAGAGGATAACCGATGTTCTCTCAACGAAAGGAACACTTTGATGAAAAAACTTCTCATACCGTGTGTATATCTGAAGAACAACTGCATTGTAAAAGGGTTCGGGGATAAAACAAAGATTTCCGACGATCCCGTTTCATACTGTGTATCGCTTTCCGTCGGCGGTGCCGATGCGATACTCCTGTTTGATCTGTCGGAAGGAGATGAAGAGCATGAAGAGGCGTTGCTTACGATAAGGAAGGTAACATCAAATATCGCGACAGATGTTTATGCCGCAGGTAACGTTAACCGTCTCGAAGATGTTAAGAAGCTTCTGTATGCAGGCTGCAAAAAGGTCGCACTTAACATGGCAAAGCAGTCAAATATCGATCTGATCGAGGAAGCGGGCAAACGATTTTCGAAGAAGAAGACATATGTATGTGCGGACTCACCGGAGCAGATACTCGATAATCTGAAACTTATCCGTGAGAACACTTCGGGTGCCATACTTCTCGGTAAACCTTTTCCCGGAATATCCGATGATATACCGCTCATCCCCGTCATAAACGATGATATCCCTGTCGATGAGATACTGAAAGTCGAAGGAGTATACGGCATTTCAGGGGACGTCGTGAATACAAAAGGCCCCGTATTCTTCGCTCTAAAAAAAGAACTCGAAGAAAAGGGCGTTGCAGTTAATACGTTTAAACCTTCAATGAAATGGGAAGATCTTAAATGCGATTCTTCCGGGCTGATACCCGTTATCACGAAGGACTGCGTGACCGGTGAAGTACTTATGCTTGCCTATATGGACCGTGAAGCATACGAACATACGGTAAGTGAGGGCATAATGTATTATCATTCGCGCTCAAGAAACTGTCTGTGGAAAAAGGGTGATACGAGCGGTCATTACCAATATGTCAGAACACTTTCGTGTGACTGTGATGCCGACACACTTCTTGCGGGGGTCGTACAGATAGGAAACGCATGCCATACGGGCGAGTACTCATGCTTTTTCAATGAGATAATCAGGAAGGATGTCGAGGATTCGAATCCGATGACGGTACTTAATGATGTGATGTCTGTCATACTCGACAGGAAGGAGAACCCCAAGGAAGGCTCTTATACGAACTACCTGTTTGACAAAGGCATCGATAAGATACTCAAGAAGGTAGGAGAGGAGGCAACGGAGATAGTCATCGCTGCCAAGAATCCCGAGGCCGAAGAGAGTAAATACGAGATAGCCGATCTTCTGTATCATATAATGGTACTTATGGCTGTAAAGGGGCTGTCGTGGGAAGACGTGACCGAAGAACTCGCAAACCGCTGACAGATCGAAAAATGCTTTTGAAAATTTCAAAAAGCATATTGTAATTATTTATGTAAACTAGTATAATCTAAACGTATCTGACGAAAAGTTTTGATTTCGTGAGGAAAGGGGTAATCTTTATGAAGGGAACAGTAAAGAGAGTATTGTCGGCAGGGGCGTTATTCGTTGCGATAGCGCTTGTTTACGCAAGTCCCGTGCTCGCCAAGACTCATAACGTCACATACGTTTACGGCGAGAAGACTGTAACATACAAGGTAAAGCACGGCCAGAACGCTCCGGTACCTACCGATACTTATGTACCCGGATACACGTTTGTGAACTGGACCGGTAGTGCTGCCAATGTTACTGAAGACCGTGTGATCCTCGGAGCATATAACAAAGATACTTATAACGTAACGGGCCCAGATAATTACAGGGCGGCTTCATATACAACGGATTACAGGTTCAAGGTCAATAACAACAAATCCGCACCGTGGCCCGAATGGTGGAAAGATCTTAACATGCCGAAGGGTCAGCCGGGTGTCACATGTGCTGTTCACTGGTATAACGGATGGAACGGTGAATACTGGAAGACCGATATAGTTCCTTACGGCGGATCGGCACCTCTTCCCGATGCACCGTGCATCGAAGGTTATGATTTTGTCGGATGGGAAGGCGACTGGACGAACGTTACCGAAGACCGTGCGATAAGAGCATGGTACTATGAGAAGCACAAAGTATCATTCTACGACAATTACGACAGAGAGTGGATCGATACCGTCTGGGTAAGGGACGGCGAGGAGGCAATGATAGAGCATCCTCACCATAAAGGACAGAGATTCGATGATTTCTATTACAAAGACGGAGTCAGGTATGACGAATCGAACGGTATACATGCCGATAACGTGAATCTGTACGCGAACTACAACAAGAAAAGATAGACGCGGAAAATGATACCGATCCTTGGAAAAGACGTATGTAAATACGTCTTTTCTTATGTTATTATTTACAGGTATGAATAAACTCGCACTGTCCAAAGAAATACTGATGTCGATCGAAAAACCGGCACGATATATCGGGCACGAAGTCAACGCCGTCATAAAAGATCCCGAAGGTCTTGTCAGATTCGCGATGTGTTTTCCCGACGTGTATGAGATAGGTATGTCGCACCTCGGGATGCAGATACTGTATCACATGTTCAATTCGTTTGAGGATGTATGGTGCGAAAGAGTGTTCTCGGTATGGTCCGATCTGTATGCGGTAATGAAAGATCGTCATATTCCCCTGTTCGCGCTTGAATCACAGGATGCAATAAAGGATTTTGATTTTCTCGGCATCACGCTGCAGTACGAGATGTGCTATACGAACATCCTACAGGTACTTGATCTGTCCGGCATTCCGTTTTATTCCAAGGACAGGGATGAGAGCGACCCGATCGTCATATGCGGCGGTCCGTGCGCGTACAATCCCGAGCCGATAGCCGAATTCTTCGACCTTGTGTATATAGGCGAAGGAGAGACAAGTTACAGAAAGCTCATAGATCTTTATAAGGAATACAAAGCTTCGGATCTTACCCGTTCGGATTTTATAAGGCAGGCCGGAAAGATCCCGGGGATATATGCACCTTCGTGTTATGAAGTTTCCTACAATGAGGACGGCACGATCGAACGTTTTGCCCCGATATACGACGATATGCCCTCAGTCATAGAAAAGGAAGTCGTTACCGATCTGTCGGATACATATTACCCTACAAAACCTGTTGTTCCGTATATAAAGGCAACACAGGACAGGGTTGTTCTTGAGATACAGCGCGGATGCATAAGAGGATGCCGATTCTGCCAGGCCGGATCCGTATACAGGCCGATCCGTGAAAGAGATGAGAAGAAACTTGAGGAATACGCGCGCACAATGCTGGCGAACACGGGATATGAGGAAATATCGCTGTCGTCGCTCAGCTCGTCCGATTACCCCGATCTTGAAGGAATATGCAACTATTTGATAGATGAATTCGGGAGCAGGCATATAAACATCTCGCTTCCTTCACTTCGTGTCGATGCTTTTTCGCTCGATGTGATGAGCAAAGTCCAGGATGTGAAGAAGTCTGTCATAACATTTGCGCCGGAAGCCGGCAGCCAGCGAATGAGAAACGTCATCAATAAAGGGCTTACCGAAGAAGATATTCTCGGAGGATGCCGCGAGGCGTTCATGGGAGGCTGGACAAGGGTCAAGCTTTATTTCATGCTCGGCCTTCCTTATGAGACGACGGAAGATATGGAAGGTATAGCGATACTATCAAACGAGATCGCAAAGCTCTATTATGACACGATACCGAAAGAGGAGCGTCACGGTAAAGTCAGTATCGTAACATCTACATCATTCTTTGTTCCGAAACCGTTCACGCCATTTCAGTGGGCCCGGATGGATACTACCGATGACTTCCGTATGAAAGCGAAGACCGTCAATGATAAGATGAAACAACAGCTCAATCACAAGAGCATCAAATACAACTGGCATGCAGCCGATGTTTCGGTACTTGAAGGCATATTCGCAAGGGGAGACAGGAGACTTGCGAAAGTACTCGTTCGCGCATATGAGAAAGGGTGCATGTTTGATGCGTGGACAGAGTCGTTCTCCTATGAACCTTGGATCGAAGCTTTCGATGAGACCGGAATCGATATGGAGTTCTATTACCACAGGGAGCGACCTTACGATGAGATCCTCCCGTGGGATTTTATCGATATAGGTGTTACGAGAGCATTCCTCATCAGGGAGAACGAGAACGCAAAGCAGGGGATCGTCACTCCCAACTGCAGGGTAAAATGCAGCGGCTGCGGTGCGGCACGATATCACGGAGGCGTCTGTTATGAAAGTAAGGCTTAGATTTTCTAAGACAGGTGCGCTCGTGTATATCGGTCATCTTGATGTCATGCGATATTTCCAGAAACTGATGAGACGCGCGGGGATACCGGTCGCTTACTCGGAAGGATTTTCTCCCCATCAAATACTCTCTTTTACACCGCCGCTTCCGCTCGGGATGGAAAGCTCGGGCGAATATGCCGATATTGAGCTTACAGAATCCATATCAAGCGAAACGGCGCTCAAAAAGCTCAGAGCACAGTCTGTCGATGAGATAGTAATATCATCATTCAAAGCTCTTCCCGACAGGTGCACAAATGCGATGGCTTCCGTAAATGCCGCATCATACAGTGTGTTTGCGGATGAAAAATCTTATGACGTCCTGAAAAGAGCTGTCCCGGTTCTGCTTCAAAAAGACAGTGTTAATGTCATCAAGAAGACTAAAAAGAGCGAGAAGGAGATCGATATCAGGCCGCTTATCTACGAGCTTTCGGCGGATGATAACGATCACTGTGTCAATATGCTCATCAGTTCGGGAAGCAGTGACAACATCAAGCCGGAGCTTGTGATCGGCGCGCTTGCCGACACGGCAGGTATCGATCAGGATATTCCCGCTTTTGACATCAAAAGGATCGATCAGTTCACATTTATCGATGAGAATATAGTATCGCTTGACGATATCGGAAGTGTTATACAATGAGAGACAACATCGCTGTATTTTCCAAATACGAGGACAAATATGTTCTGATCGCAGTTAAAGGGGGCAGAGCCGAACAGATATATGTGTACGGATCGCTCGATACTGTCGATATCGGAACAGTCATAAACTGCAGGATCGAGAACAGGATCCCGGGAATAGATTCTTGCTTTGCGAGATACCGCGACGATGATATCGCTTTTGTAGGTAAGGTATATAAAACGGGTACACTTGTACCGCTCATGTACAAAAAGGAAGCATACCGTGACAAAAAAGCATGCTTTACCGATAAGATCACTATCGACGGTGAATATACGGTCGTAACGACAGGGGAGGATTTCGTAAAGGCTTCCTCAAAGATAGCACAGGAAGACAAGGATA
The DNA here is from genome assembly GCA_017620055.1 of Lachnospiraceae bacterium. The sequence continues at coordinate 5,931 of JAFZRD010000090.1, read as the reverse complement.
AGCTGTGTGAACTGTTTCATAATAAGAAAGCCGGCCGGAATGTCGGAGTGATAATAAGGACCAAAGCTTATACGGATCCCGAAGGGGCTGATAAAGCGGTCGCGGAATTTGACGCGGTCATCGCGCTTATCGATAATATTATGACGCGATCGGAACATGAAGTGCAGTACAGTGTACTTTACAGACCGCTTCCCTCATACATAAAAGATATTCAAAAACTGACAGACGACGGGATAACGGAAGTTGTCACGGACAGCTGTAAGATCATGAAAAAACTGGAGAATACTTATGATCATTTTACCGGACCGGTCAATCTTTCCGACCGGGTCAGTCTGAGATTATATGAGGATGAACTCCTGCCTCTTTGTAAATTATATGCTTTTGATGCTAAAATATCCGAGGCTCTGTCACGCAAAGTTTATTTAAAGAGCGGGGCATATATCACGATCGATACGACCGAAGCACTTACCGCTGTGGATGTCAATTCGGCACAGGCAGTAAAGGGCGGTGAAAAAGAGGATACATTTCTCGCAATCAATCTGGAAGCCGCTGATGAGATCGCAAGACAGCTTCGCCTTCGAAACATCTCCGGTATGATTGTCATTGATTTTATAAACATGAACGGCCGCGACAGTTACGATGAACTTGAAAATCGTATAAAGCAGGCGATATCGTGTGATCACGTAAGCACACGGTTCATTGATTTTACCGGTATGAAACTGTGCGAGATAGTAAGACAGCGCCTGGGCAGGTCGCTGTATCACAATCTTAAAGGATGAAAATGGAAGAAAAGCTTTCTCCAATGATGGAAAAATATATGGAAACCAAGGAAGCATACAGTGACTGCATCCTTTTCTACCGTCTCGGTGATTTTTACGAGATGTTTTTTGATGATGCGATCACGGCTTCAAAGGAACTCGAACTGACACTGACCGGCAAAGCATGCGGACTTGCCGAGAGAGCACCTATGTGCGGTGTTCCTTATCATGCCGCGCAGCTTTACATCAACAGACTTGTTCAGAAGGGCTACAAAGTCGCGATCTGTGAACAGGTTGAGGATCCCAAAGACGCAAAAGGACTTGTAAAAAGGGAAGTAACAAGGATAGCAACACCCGGCACGAATATAGATATGGACACGCTTTCGGAGGAGTCCAACAACTATATCATGTGCATATACTATTCCGAGGACGTCTACGGTATCGCAATATCGGATATCACGACCGGTATCTTTCTTACCACATTTGTGCGTGACGAGAAGAAACTCATAGACGAGATATACAAGTTCGCTCCTTCGGAGATCATCTGTAATGAAGCGTTCACCGTTTCCGGATTTGATTTCGAGAGTCTGAAGTTCCATCTGAATGTAGCGGTATTTCCGATCGAGCCGTGGTTTTTTGATGACGAACTGTGCATAGAGGCCCTGAAAAGGCAATTCAGGGTATCCGATACAACCGGACTCGGTCTTGATATAAGCAATGCAAGCCTTGTATGTTCAGGTGCTCTGATCCAGTATCTGTCCGAATCACAGAAAGGCAGTATAGAACAGATCAGAACCATATCTGTATATTCCGTCACCGATTATATGGTGCTCGATTCCGCGACGAGAAGAAATCTCGAACTGACGGAAACGATGCTCGAAAAGCAGAAGAAAGGCTCTCTGTTATACGTTCTAGACAAGACCAAAACGGCAATGGGTGCGAGAATGCTCAGATCATTCCTCGAGCAGCCGCTTACCGACAAAAAGAAGATATCGGTAAGGCTTGATGCAGTCGAGGCTTTTGCAAACGATCTGATACTTCGGGAGGAACTGCGAGAATATCTGAATCCGGTATATGACCTTGAGAGACTGATGGGCAAGATCAATTATCATTCGGCCAATCCGAGGGATCTTCTGGCATTTGCGAATTCCATCAGGATGCTTCCGCCGATAAAAGAACTCCTGTCTGACTGCAAGGTTACCGCCGTCAGCAGTCTGTGTGACGATCTTGATACGCTCGAGGATCTGTGCAGTCTTATAGATGAGGCTGTCAGTGAAGATGCACCGATCAATCTCAAGGAAGGCGGAATAATAAAGAGCGGATACTCCGAAAAGGTGGATTCACTAAGGAATGCCAAGACTGAAGGCAAGAAGTGGCTTGCCGAGCTTGAAGCCAAGGACCGTGAACGGACCGGGATCAAGAACCTTCGGATCAAATACAACAGGGTATTCGGATATTATTTTGAAGTCACCAACTCGTTCCTTGAACTTGTACCCGAGGATTTCATCAGAAAACAGACGCTTGCCAATGCCGAGAGATATACAACGGAGCGTCTCAAAGAACTTGAGGATACGATACTGAATGCGGAAGACAAACTGTTCTCCCTCGAGTACGACATGTTCATCGAACTTCGCGAAAGGCTGTCGGCTTCCGTTGACAGGATACTTGCGAGCGCAAAGGTCATCGCCAGAGCTGATGCTTACGCTTCTCTCGGATACGTTGCCAGTGCCAACGGTTATGTCAGGCCGAAGATAAACGAGAAGGGAATAATCGATATCAAGGACGGACGACATCCCGTTGTCGAACTTCTTACGAAAGATGAGATGTTCATATCGAACGATACTTATCTTGATAATTCGTCAAACAGGATAAGCGTCATAACCGGCCCCAACATGGCAGGAAAATCAACATATATGCGTCAGGTCGCACTGATAGTCCTGATGGCTCAGATAGGTTCGTTCGTTCCCGCCGCAAGTGCCAACATAGGTATTGTAGACAGGATATTCACGAGAGTAGGAGCAAGTGACGATCTTGCAAGCGGCAGATCAACATTCATGGTCGAGATGACCGAAGTATCCAATATACTCAGAAACGCCACTTCCAAGAGCCTGCTGATCCTTGATGAGATCGGACGCGGAACATCAACTTTCGACGGTCTGTCCATAGCCTGGGCGGTGATCGAATATATAAGCAATACAAAACTGCTTGGCGCCAAGACTCTGTTTGCAACGCACTACCATGAACTTACCGAACTGGAGGGCAAGATACCCGGAGTCAATAACTACTGTATCGCCGTCAAAGAGAAGAAGGATACTATCGTATTCCTGCGTAAGATAGTAAAGGGCGGAGCCGATAAGAGCTACGGAATAGCGGTTGCAAAACTGGCGGGACTGCCCGACAGTGTAATCAGCCGTGCCAACGAACTCGTGACGCAGCTTTCCCAGAACGACATTTCCGCGAGTGTGCGGCTGATCGCGGCGGTTGCACCCCAGAAGAAGATTCCCGCTGTGATAGATGATGTTGACAAGGGACAGATGTCGCTGTTTGATACCGTAAGCGATGATGAGATCATAGAAGAACTGAAAAATCTGGACTGCGACAACATGACACCGATGGAAGCGCTTAATGCGCTCAGCATGCTGCAGAGCAAGCTCAGAAACAGGTGGTGAGCATGAGTACGATAAATGTTCTTGACGATAAAACGATAAACATGATCGCCGCGGGCGAAGTTGTTGAGCGGCCCGTCAATGTTGTCAAAGAACTCGTCGAAAACGCAATAGACGCGGGAAGCGCCAATATCAGCATAGAGATCAAAAGCGGCGGAGCGGAATATATCAGAGTGACCGATAACGGATGCGGGATAGAAAGAGAGTCGATCCCGCTCGCTTTCTGCCGGCATGCAACGAGTAAGATCAGTTCGATAGAAGATCTGCTGTCCATAACATCACTCGGATTTCGCGGGGAGGCACTCTCCTCAATCGCTGCCGTATCCAAAGTAGAACTTATGACGAGACAGAAAGGGGCCCTTCTCGGATACCGTTACCGTATTGACGGCGGAAGGGAGCTCTTCATCGAAGAAGCAGGTGTCCCTGAAGGTACCACGGTCATTGTCAGGAATCTCTTTTACAATACGCCCGCAAGGCTGAAGTTCTTAAAGAGTGCGGTGACCGAGGGCGGATATATAACCGAACTTGTCGAAAGACTTATCCTTTCCCATCCCGGGATCTCATTCAAATATGTTGTCAACGGAACAATGAAGCTGTCCAGCAGCGGCATGGGCGATACCGAAGCCGACCTTTACAGCGTGTTCGGAAGAGATGCTCAAAAATCACTCGTTGAAGTATCATTACAGAGCGAAAACTGCAGTGTGAGCGGTTTTGTCGGAAAGCCCGAGATCGCACGCGGCAACAGGAACTTTGAGATATTCTTCGTCAACGGCAGATTCATCAAAAGCAGGATACTGTCATCGGCTGTCGAGGAAAGCTATAAAGCGTTTCTCATGCAGCACCGGTTTCCGTTTGTTGTCCTGTACCTTGATATCCCGTCGGAACTGATCGATGTGAACGTTCATCCGGCCAAGACCGAGATCAAGTTTCTTGAGGAGCAATCTGTTTATGATACGGTCCATAAGACCGTTCTTGAAGGTATTACAAAAAGAGAACTCATTCCCGATGTGCAGCCGCTCGAAGCGCGGGATGATGACACCAGCGAAATCGAAGAGGTGAAGGAGAAGGCAGCTTTTCCTGTATATGAGCCTTTCGAGACGAGAAAGATCGAGAATTCCAGACAGATCGCAAAAGATCGGATCATAAATGAGAATGTAAAGAGCGAACCGGTTCAGGAAACACTTTTCAAAGAAGGGTTCCTCGGAGAAGAGGCACGCGCAAAACACCGTATAATAGGGCAGGTATTCGATACTTTCTGGATAATCGAATACGACGGTAAAATGTATATAGTTGACCAGCATGCCGCACACGAAAAAGTGCTCTACGAACGATTTTCAAAACAGATATCCGAAAATGCGGTCATGTCACAGATGATCAGCCCGCCATACATATTGTCGCTGTCATCTTCGGAAGAAGAAACTGTAAAGCAGTATCTTGATGTGTTTGAAGAGACCGGATTTCATATCGAGCACTTCGGAGGAAGAGAATATGCGATCTCGTCCGTTCCGACAGAACTGTTCAGGCTTGGAGAGCTTGAATACTTCAGGACTCTTCTCGACGATCTGTCCGGTGAACACAGCTGTAAAGAGCTTCCCGATATCAAAGACCGTATCGCCACGATGGCATGCAAGGCTGCCGTAAAAGGGAACATGAGGATGTCGACAGCCGAGGCCGATGCTCTTATCGATGAACTTCTCTCGCTTGACAATCCTTACAACTGTCCGCACGGAAGACCGACGATCATAGCATATTCAAGGTCCGATCTTGAGAAGATGTTCAAGAGGATAGTGTGATATGGAGCCTCTCATAATAATCGCAGGCCCGACTGCCGTCGGAAAATCGGAACTTGCCGTCAGGGTCGCAAAGAAATACGGCGGAAGTATAATAAGCTGTGATTCCATGCAGGTCTATAAAGGCATGGACATCGGTACCGCAAAGATCAAAAGCGATGAGAGAGAAGGTATCCCTCATTACCTGCTTGACGTACTCGATCCTTCCGAAGACTTCAATATCGTACTCTTCAAGCAGATGGCAACGAAAGCCATCGAAGAGATAAGACTTGCCGGGCGCATTCCCATAATGGTAGGCGGGACCGGATTCTATATTCAAAGTGTCCTTTATGACATAGATTTCGACGAATGTATCGATGATCCCGATTACAGGCATTCACTGTGGGCTCTGATAGATGAAAAAGGGGACGAACATGTCCATAAGATGCTTGAGGATATCGATCCCGTAGCCGCATCATCGATCAGTGTCAAAGACCATAAACGTATTGTTCGGGCACTTGAGTATAATCACCAGACCGGCGGTCTCATATCGGAACATAACGAAGAAAACCGTGCGAGGACATCGCGTTACGATCATTGTTTCTTTGTACTTACCGATGAGAGAAGCCGTATATATGACAGGATTAACAGCCGCGTTGACAGGATGATCGAAGACGGGCTTGTTGATGAGGTCAGAACTCTTCTTGCCGGGGGCCTTGGCCGGACAAACATTTCGAT
>JAFZRD010000089.1 GCA_017620055.1 Lachnospiraceae bacterium | reverse complement strand
GATAACGATAAATCTAACTGTAAATATCACGGTCAGGACCGCTATGACCGCGGCCGATGCGTATGTATACCACATCTTTATATCATAATTCTTTCCCGAAACAATCGATTCGATATATGCCCCGAAATCAGCGACCGCAAATGTTCCGTCACATATCCGGGTAAATCCCGCCAGGACCGTCATCTCAAGTATCCACGCTGCCAGTGAGAACAGAAACAGTATGCCGTACCGCCCCGTTACGAGGTTCCTGACGTATGTGTACCAGCCGTTCACATGCTCAAGCGCCGAGAGCGCCATCATGGATCTCTTGGAATCCCTTGAGGTTATTATGTACCTGTTCAGAAACGTGTATGAAGCCGGAAATACCATGTAAGTGATGACGATCACCGCGACAAAAGCAGTCAGCAGTATCGTCGGCACGGCAACCCTGCCCGAATACAGTATCTGGTACGGAAGGAGTATCAGGCACAGCGCCAGGGTATCAAAGAATCTGTCGATCAGGACCGAGAAGAATCCGGTCCTGAATCCGCCGGATATCCTGGAGAATACCAGAACTCTGTATATCTCACCGAGCTTGTACGGTATCAGCAGATTCACGAGCGTTGTACGCAGATATGCCGGAACAAACCTGTCGAATGAGACCTTCCTGTCCATCACGATAAGGTACAGTCTCATCATCTTTATAAGATGCACGCATATGAAGATGATGAGTATCACGGCACCGATCGCTATCTTCATACGGGATCAGCCTCGTATTTGTCTATTATCTTATCCCTGTACTCGGATGTTATAACGGCAGGGTCTTTTCTGTATTCGTTCAGCATGGACAGCACCTTGACGGCCTGGTTTGCCATCTTGACATTCGATACCTGGTCGTCCTCTCTCCAGCTGATCGGATAGAACTTGATGTCATGACCGTAATACTCCGATGCCATGACCATCAGGTAATTGAACATCAGATCATCCCTGAACTTCTCATAGAAACGGGACTTCAACATATTCACACTGTATATGTTCAGTCCCGATCCGAGATCGTATATCCTTCTTCCGAGCACAAAAGCGAACAGGAAATTGTATACAATATTCCCGATCGTACGTACCGCCGAATACCCGGTCAGCTTTGATCCCGCCATGAACCTTGCCCCGAGTATGCAGTCGTGCTTGCGGTAATATCTCTTTGCAAGGACCGGTACAAAATCGGATACGCTTCCCTGGTCATCCCCGTGAAGCACCATCACATAGTCATATCCGTGCTCGATCGCATATTCGAATGCGACCTTGTGCGAACCTCCGAGCCCGTAGTTCTCACGGTTACGAAGGAGCGTTATCGGCATGCTCGCATGGGCATGCATGTAATCGAGCACCGCGTTTTCCGTTCCGTCGGTACTTTGGTTGTTAACAACTATGATCTTGTTGATAAATGCCATCTCGGCGGGTCCGAGCTGATCGAGCACCCGTACTATCTGCTTCTCACAGTTGTATGCGGGTATGAACAGCAGTATCTTCTCGTTTTGCATGGCAGGCCTCCTTTACCGTCGGGGACGGTCGGTCAATATGCTTCGTTTATGTCAAGATCCGTAATATGGATGTTTTCCTCAAGCTTCTGCGAATCGGGATCGACTCCGTCGGGGATGATGTTCTTCTCCTCGCGGTAATCGTACACGATCATCTCCTCTTTATGCTCGGTGTAATATGCCACTGCCCTGGCTGCATCTATTCCGACCATATTGAGCACATGCTGGTTGTAATGGTACTGATCCTTCATGTATTCCGTGGACACCCTTGTCAGGATCGTGGTCGCCACGGCATAATAGCCGCTCTCTGCGCATATCTTCTTCTGCATGTTGATGATATCGAGGAAGATATCCTTGTAATCTATAGTCCTGCCGGGCATTATGATGAATACCTTCTGCAGTCCGCCGATAAACAGCGGTCTCATTATGTCATCGAGCGCAGTCCTGTATACTTCGGGATTAGTACCCTCTATCGCATCAGATTCTCCGTGCAGCCACAGCGCATACATGTGTCCTATCGTATATCCGTTGTTTTTGAGCCACGTCACCGTCGTATCGAACCTGTTCTTCACGTCATCGATAACGCCCTGTGTCTTCCATGTCGTCATATCCGTGGCACCCATAGATATCGAGACCGCGATGACTTTTCTGCCGGTGCGCCTGTGATATTCGTTCACGAACGATGACACGAGGGAACCCTTCTTGGCTCCGGGATATTCATGCAGTCCCGTAGGACAGTTCTCGTTTATTCCGAACGGCTCCGTGATGGGATACAGCTTTGTCGGATCCGATACGGCCCGGAACTCCATTCCGGCATCCTCGGAAACATGCGGTGCCACGGAAGCATCTCCGCCCGCTCCCGACATGTTGGACTGTCCCATGAAGAATATCAGGTCGATATCCCGTACCTCCGGTGCGGGAGGCTCCTCTTTTTCTTCATCCTCTGCGGCAGTATCTTCCGGCCTCTTCGTCTCTCCCGAGAACGTATCTCCGAGACCGTCGCCGCTTTCATCATCGGAAGCAGTCTGCTCCCTGTTTTCCTCTCCGGATGCCTCCTGCGTCCCGGCGTTTTCATTTCCGCCGGTGCTCTTCTCGATCGGCGTGGTATTTATGCCGCATGAGCACAGAAACAGCGCCGCAAGCAATATTGCCGCGAGTATCGGTGCTCCTGATGTGATTTTCTTAAGATAATTCATCATTTGATCCCTTATTTCCTCTTATGCTTCCTCTTACTTCTTCTCAAGCGTCATCTTACGCGAGATGAAGTTGTATACCATAACAACTCCGGTCGCGAACATCTTGACTGCGGCGGTTACGTATGACGGATATTCCTCCGTGATCGCCGGAAGCGTTTTTTCCGCCAGCAGCACACCGAAATACATGATCGCCGAATTGATGCCCATACCGACTAGCGACAACAGGAGAAATATCGTGAACTCCTTGCCACGGTTCATGTCATCCCGCCGTTCGAACACGAACTTCATGCTCATGAAATAGTTGTATACGAGCGAGATGCAGAAGCCGAATACGCTTCCGACCGTGGCGGCCGTTGCCACATCCATACCGAAGACCCTGCAGATCTTCGATACTATGAGCGTAATGACGAAATCTATTATGAACGAAGTACCCCCGACCAGACCGAACTTAAGTATCTGGGCCAGGAGCTTCTTTCTCCTGTCTTCTTTTGACAGTTCCTCTTTATCCATTTTCCTTTTTCCTTATCAGTTTTATCGCAAGTACGGTCGTCGTGACCGTAAACGCGTAGTATATCACTCCGACCGCGATCTTCGATGCGGTGTTCTCGCCAAACAGCCTGAGTCCGAAATACACCGCAGCGAGCAGTATCACATACCAGCACAGGAGTGCATTGTGCGCTTTTTCTCCGAACCGCTCCGTTAGCGTCTCTCCGAACACGGCTGCGATTGCCGAGAGCACGAAGAAATCGTATGTCCTGTGATATGTCAGTATAAGCGACCACAGTATCAGGACCGCGAAGAGCAGTTTGTCGCATCCGGCGGGAAGCTTTACCGTCACCACCGTCAGTATCACGGCGATAACAAATGCCACGATAAGTGATGCCGTACCCCCGAGAAACACCCCGAGGTCTATGCCGCCTTCCGCCGCAAGGGCCGAAGCCACCTTGAGCGGTGATCTTAACATGTATATAAAACTCTTCCCGAGCCAGATCGCCGCCGCTTCCGTGAGACAAACGTGTCCGAGAACGGAGAACGCTATCTCCTTATATCTCTTCCTGTACAGGAAATACAGGGCAAGCGGTGCCGTCAGCGTATATTTGAAATAAGACACGAACAGGCACAACGATACTGCGATACATCGACCCGGCCCATATCTTTCCGGATGTGATCCTTCCAGATACACCGCCAGCATAAAAAAGAAGAACGCGAACAGGGTATGCTGTCCGACCCCGAGCTGGTTTCGAAACGGGGTCCCCGCGATCATCAGGAGCATGACAGCGCCAAAGTCAAAAGCATCCGTCTTCTCAAAGAACGTCTTGCGCAGCAGTACGATGATCCCTGCCGTAAACAGGAGGTTTAACACACACCAGACCATTTTGGCCGTCTGCGGGGCAAATACGGTCATCGGAGCGAGAAGCATCAGGAGCGACGGAAACTGATTGGCCTCCATCTTCTGTTTCAGGCCCCGGTCGGTGAACATCCTGTAGAATTCGTCAAGCTGCGGATATTCCGAAGCTTTTTCGGGCGAGAGGGACAGTTCATACGGATCGAGCCGCATGCTCAGCGCCTTTGCCGCATCCCACTGGAAATCCTGGGAGTACTCGAGGGCATTTTTGATACCCGCATATACCGATACGGCGGCCATGAGTGCCAGGACGCACAGAACCGCGATCCTGATCGGCTTCTTTGCGGCAAGATCCTGAAGACGCCTCATCCGTTATCCTTCCAGTTCCTTGATAACGGCAGCTTTGAAGCTTTCAAGCTTTGCCTTCGCGTCTTCCATGTTTCTGCCCTTGATACCCATATAGAACTTGATCTTGGGCTCTGTTCCGGAAGGTCTTGCGCAGCACCAGCTGTCGTTCTCTATGTCGAAGTACAGCACGTTCGAGTTCGGAAGTCCGGCGGGCGTTACCTCGCCGGTTGCAAGGTCGGTGATCGTGTTCTTCGTGTAATCCCTGAACTTCAGCACCTTGAGGCCGTCGAATTCCTTCGGGGGATTGGCGCGGAGCTTGTCCATCATATCCTTTATCTGCTGGGCTCCGTCTATACCCTTGAGGGTTATCGTATGTATGCCCTCCATGTAGAATCCGTACTGTCTGTATATCTTCTGCATCTGATCCCAGACCGTTATCCCGTTATGCTTGCACCATGCGGCAACTTCACACAGGCACATGACGGCAACGACCGCATCCTTGTCCCTTGCGTGCGTTCCGGCAAGACATCCGTAGCTCTCCTCGAGACCGAATACGTACTCATACTCGTGATTCTGCTCGAAATACTTGATCTGCTCACCGATATATTTGAATCCGGTAAGGACCTCGATGAGCTTGACTCCGAATGCTTCCGTTATCGCATCGGCAAGGTTCGTCGTGACTATCGTCTTGACAAGGGCCGCATTTGCGGGAAGCGTGCCCGCTGCCTTCTTCTCCCTGAGGATGTACTCGGCGATCAGCATGCCCGACATATTGCCGGTGAACGGTATGTATTCGCCTGTCTCGGCGTCCTTGGCATATATTCCGAGACGATCCGCATCGGGATCCGTAGCGAGGACTATGTCGGCATCCTTCTCCCTGGCAAGCTTGAGCGCAAGCGTGAATGCTTTCGGATCCTCGGGATTGGGATACTCGAGCGTCGTGAACTTCGGATCGGGAAGCTCCTGCTCGGGAACGACATATACGTGCTTGAATCCGAGCTCTGAGAGTATCCTTCTGACGGGAAGGTTACCCGTTCCGTGGAACGGTGTGTATACGATCTTGATCGAATCAGCTACGGCTTCGATTATCTCGGGATGGATGATCTGCTTCTTGAGCTCGACCATGTACTTGTCATCTATCTCTTTGCCTATGATGTTATAAAGATGGTCCGCGATCGCCTGCTCTTTGGCCATCGTCTTGACATCGTTGTAATCCGTTACCGCAAGCACCTCATCTATTATATCCGTATCCCTGGGCGACGTGATCTGCGCACCGTCTACCCAGTATACCTTGTAGCCGTTGTACTCGGGAGGATTATGGCTGGCGGTGACCACGATACCTGCCGTGCATCCGAGCGTCCTTACAGCGAATGACAGCTCCGGAGTGGGACGGAGTGTTTCGAACACGTATGCCTTGATCCCGTTTGCGTTAAGGCACAGAGCCGCCTCATCGGCAAACTGCGGGGACATGAATCTCGAATCGTATGCGATCGCAACTCCCTTGTCCTTAGCGTTCTGCTTTGTGATATAGTTCGCAAGGCCCTGGGTGGCGCGCCTTACGGTATATATGTTCATCCTGTTTGTGCCGGCTCCGATGACACCGCGAAGTCCGCCTGTTCCGAACTCAAGGTCTTTGTAGAACCTGTCCTGGATCTGGGCGTCGTCGTCCTTGATCGCGGCAAGTTCCGCCTTGGTGGCATCATCAAAATAATCGTCCTCGCACCAGTATCTGTACTGCTCCATGTAGCTCATATCAAATCCTCCTTTGTATTACTTATTCAACCATGCTCTTTCTGTTTCCCGCCAGAACAAAGTTGGAATGATCAAGTGAAAAGTTCGGGTTGAAGTAGGGGTCCCCGGCCTCAAGCTCCGCCTTCCATTTCTGTCTGAAGTGCTCACACTCCCTGTTGTACCGCTCGGCGTTCTCCTTTGAAGCCTTCTCGGTAACATCGTCTCCCCGCGATGCCGACTCGTAGTGGAACAGCTCCGCAAACGGTGTGAACACGTTAAGAAGACCCTTCTTCCTAAGCTTTAAGCACAGATCCACGTCATTGAGTGCAACGGCCAGGTCTTCCGACAGTCCTCCGACCTCGTCGAAGCGGGATCTTCTGACCATCAGGCACGCTCCCGTGACCGCCGAAACGTTCTGTGCGTAGCAGAGCCTTCCCATGTAGCCGAGGTTCTCCTTGGCCATCCTGTAATGTGAATGTCCGGCCGTACGGTGTGCGCCCATTCCGAGCACTATACCCGCATGCTGGATCGTATAATCGGGATAATAAAGCATGCATCCGACCGCTCCGACATCATCCCTCTGGGCATACATGAGAAGCTCCTCCATCCAGTTTCTCGTGATGACCTCGGTATCGTTGTTAAGAAGCAGCAGGTACTCGCCGTCCGCGTATTTCGCGCCGAAATTGTTCACGGCCGAGTAATTGAAGTCTCCTTCGTAAGTTACGACCTTTACCTTCGGGTGCTTTTCGAGCGTATCGTAATACTCCTTTATGTCGGCGTCGGTCGAGTTGTTCTCGATGACGATGATCTCGTAATTGTCGTACGATGACCTGTCGGTTATCGATTCTATGCACCTTCGAAGATCCGCGGCATGATTCCTGTTCGGGATCAGTATCGAGATCTTAGGTGTCCCCTTTATGGCATATCTGATCCTGAATATCGTCTCGAAAGCCCTGGAACTCTCGATCCTGAAGTCCGAGAACCCGCATGCTTTAAGGTGAGCCGCAACCGCCCCCTTTGCCGCATCTATCGCATAGCTCTTCGCGTTGATGTCGCTCGCAACGCTTCCCGCATGGCTTCTCCAGTAATACAGTATCTTCGGGACGTGGACGATCTTTTGTGCAGCCTGTGTCAGGCGAAGGATCATGTCATGATCCTGGCTTCCGTC